>JAQUHC010000184.1 GCA_028683785.1 Oscillospiraceae bacterium | reverse complement strand
GTAGCACCGGACGAAGTCCCCCCATGACCCGGATCGATAACAATCCGCTTGCCGGTCAGGGGCTTGCTTTCGCTCCCCATACCCTCAGGGTTTTTAAAGCTGAAGGTTAAATTGCCGTCGTTATCCCACCGAACTGAATAGCCATAAAATGCGCCCTTGTTGTGCAAATCCAGCCGTAGAATATAAGTGTTCCCGTCTCCCTTTATCCATTTTGACGATTTAAAAAGGGTGCTGCCGCTTACATCTATCGTGCCCGAAACCGAGGTTGTGTAATAAAAGGTCAGCTCAACATAGGTGGCGGTAAAGGCTGTCATATTATAATTCTGGGTGGCTTCGTTGCCGAATTTTTGGGGGAGTAGCCGAACATTATACGGTATATGCCATTTGGATTTAAGGGTAATATCTGTGGAAGCGGTAGTTGCATCCACCCCGCCCAGTGTCAGGCTGTTGGCGGTAAGCTTGCCGCTGGCTTTATACTCCGTCGCATAACTTTTATAAACACGCCTACCACTGCCTAAGAGGTAATAATAGCTTCCGGATTTCGAGTCATAGACATCCTCAACAAAAACATCCATGGTGCCCTTGGGAAGATAGGCGTTGACCGGCCGAGAATAATCGTCGGTGGTTGAGCCTGAAAAAGTCTCGGCATAATCCCTTGATATCATCATGATTTTGCCGGTCGAAAGCACCTTGCCGCCACCCGTGCCGGGGTCTATCGGGTCGACAACCACGCTGGTTCCGGTCGTGCCGCCACTAGAAGCGGAGGGTACAGTGGTTGTGGGAGGAGGGGCGGGAATTGCCTTTACGGTCAGCGAGCCACCATTTTTGCTCTCATTAAGCGTTTTATAGCTGCCGTAGAATTTTAAGGTGCCCAAGGCCTGTGCTTTTTCACGAATTCCTTTGGGCAGGGTATACTCACCCGCATAGTTAATATAATCGGAGTCTTCATTGCTAATATTATCTTCATCCGATTTTGTTGGCGCCTGCTTCATTTTTATTGTTGTGTTGCCCAGCTTGGCATATATATTCGAACCCTTATATGCTGTCGCATTTATCCTGATTGATGTCCCACCCTCAAGGGTTAAAGATTTTGAGGGTTCAACACTTTGTATGACTACCACCTTGTATGTGATGTTATATGTAACGGTATCGCCTTTATGCTTAAAGGTGTATGTGTTATTTCCAACCGCTAAATCAAAATCAAGGGAGAAAAAGCCGTGAGCGGTCAGGGTAACAGGGTTATTATTCATGGTCAGCGGGAAGTTGGGATCGGCACTCCCGCGTATGCTGATTTTTGACTCATAGGTGGTGTGATTTGTCTTTGTGGGGGTGTTGAAAACAAGCTTTCGGCTGATATACTCCTCATTCAGTGAACCTTTGAAAGCGTTAAGCATTGCAAGGGTGCTGCCGGTGGTATCCTTAATCAGGCTGGATAAGGATGTAAATGAGCTGCCCTGCCACCAATCCGATTTTTTGCAGGCTAAAACTTGTTGGGCAAGCTGGTCCGGAGATTTCCAGCCCTGGGCGGTTCCACAAACCAGGGATGAATCGTGGGCGGTATAAAGCGGCCTTTTGATCTCCTCGCATAACTCCGACCACCAGCCGATTACCTTGTCGAAGGGTACGCTGCTGTTTAGGGTGGAATAACCGTTTTTCACCATAACAAAATCAAACAGTCCGTCCTTCACCCATGTGCGGGTGTCGGCAAAACCGTCTGTATATTGGGCATAGGCCCCTTTGGTAGCCGAACCAAGCTCGTTTTCTGCCCCGTTAGCCCACACACTATCGGCAAGCAGCCCGACATACAGGTTTTTGTTTTGAGCTTTAATTGTCTGAACCGCACCCTTTACCGTTGCCGTTACGCTGTCCCTCTTAAAGCGGTCGAACCCGCCGCCCGGCATAACCTGCATATATTCGGCATAGCTGCCGCCCTTCCCCTTGGCATAACCGGGGTTGTCCAGCATCCAGCCGTCAAAAGAATACCGCTCGGCAGCCTCTCTTGTCATTTTGAGGATTGCAGCGGCTCCGTCGGGGGTGGAGGGGTCGGCTAGGTCATGGGTGTTAACCCTAAAATCAATAACTCCATAGGTGAACATGCCCCGCTCCCTTGCTTGCTGATTAATATATTCGGGCGGGTCAAAATCTGTGCCATTTGTGTTTTCAATGGAAATGGAGCCGGCGCCGCTCTGGGATATGTAAAAGGTATTCCCGTTTGTCGCAATCGGCACAATTACTGTGTTGAAGCCCCATTCTGATAGCTTTGCAAGCGCGGCATCTATCTGCTCCCTGACAGCTTGCCCGCCCTCGTTTCCGTCTATATAATAATCGGTTCCGGCCTTAACCCATGCCCCCTTCATCTGGTCGGGGCGAGCGAAAAAGATATCCTCATAGGGCAATTTGTCCGTGGTGGGCAGGGTGGAATTTTCGGTGGTTTCGGGCTGGGTTGCAGAGGTTTCTGATGTGGTGGCAGATGTGGCAAACGAATCGGACATAAAGGATGTCACGGTTGCAAGCACGCCGTTATTAATGGTCAGAAGGGAAGCTATCGCCAAAAAAGACACCGATACGGCGATAATCGACA
>JAQUHC010000066.1 GCA_028683785.1 Oscillospiraceae bacterium | reverse complement strand
AGATACAAGCACCCCGCCGTTTTTCACATCAAGCATTACGACCGAACCGCTGCTGACCTCCTGCCCGCCGGCCCCTTTTCGCTGAGACCTAAGCTCCTTAACAGCATTGTTAAGAGCCTCTTGGGCAGCTTTCTGAACATCATAATCCAAGGTCATCACCACGGTATTGCCAGGAACGGGAGGGGTTGTCTCCTTCTTTTCAACAACCGTACCGGACGCGTCCCTTATAACTGTGCTGACCCCGTTTACCCCTCGCAGCTCACTTTCAAGGGCGGCTTCAATTCCGCTTTTGCCGACCGTATCATTGAGAAGATAACCTTTATCCTTGAGACTTTTATATTCTTCGGGATAAATAGGGCCTACCGTTCCCAGGAGATGCGCCCCAATCCTCTTGCTGACATATTCACGCACAGGGGTGGGTTGAACAATTACTCCGGTAAATGCAGAGCTGTTTTCAAGTATCTTGTTATATACCTGCTCGGTTACATCACTCGAAAAGGTAAACGGATTTTTAATAGAAAGCTGGCGTACCTCAATCTCATTACGAACGCCTGCAATTATACGCTGTTGCGCCGGAGTATATTTTTCAAGCGAATACCGTTCAACAAACTGGATCATACATTGCTCGGCTGTCGCGTATTCCGCCATTGTTATTCTTGATTTCAAGTTTTTGATGCTGATTTCTCGTTCTTTTAAAAATGAGTAGGGTTTTTCATCCGAAATCGGCAGGGTATCATTCCAGTCGCAGTCGTTTTCCGAAAGAAGCATGGTAAGGGCTAGAATAATATCGTTCTGCTGCTTTTGTTGCTCCTCACTTTTGCCTGTCGGGAAAAATGCGGAATCAAACACAACAGAAAAACTGGTTCGATTAATAGCCATGGGCGTCATGTAGCGGTCGAGTATTTCGCCCCTGGATGCTTGAATGGTAACATTAATGTTCTCATTCCGGCTTGCCATTTCAGCATATTTCTCACCTTCTACAATCTGAATTTGAAACAGGCGTATTGAATATGCAGAAAAGATAAATACTATTAAAATCGCCAGCGTAACAGCACGGCGTTTATTTAAACCATGTTTCGGACGTTGCATCATTTTCTCCTTATCGGTTCTAATCTTTATTCTCGGTTTCGTAAAATCTTTGCCACCGAATAAACGACAAAATATATCGGCGGGGTGAGAAAAAGTGAATAAAAGAATCCCGGTATTGACAGACTCAAAAGGGCGGTAAGCGCCTGTTGATTTTCGAACATAAAATCATAGAAAAACCAGCTTATAAGCCCTTGTATAAAAAGTGCGGCTGCTGTCATAAGCATCGAAGATATGAGATTGTTTCTTATGAGCAGTTGGGACATCAATCCGCAGGCGCAGCATATTATCAAAAGCAATAAAGCATTAAAGCCAAGCAACCTGTCCGAAAACAAATCCCAAAGTATCCCCCCGGCTACCCCTGCGGCAGCCCCGCCGACAGGTCCTTCAAACATTGCAATGCAAACCACCACAGGAACCATCAATGCAGGCCGCGCCCCGCCTATCGGCGGTAAGAAATTAGGAAGAGACTGTAAAATCGAGGTCAACAGGATTACAATACCGTATGCCGTCCACTTTATGTAACGGCTGCTCAAACTGCTGATAAAATGCCCGGCTCCCATTTTACCCCGATATTTCATTCTTATGACCATTCCTTTCGCAGTGAAAAGTTTGAAAAATTTATTTTTCAAACTTTCGCCTCCCCTTTGGTTTATTCGTTAGCCATCCTCTTGGGCTTGATCAAAGCCTGTAATAACAAAAACATCGGTAACATCCCTTATGTTTACAAACGGCTCAATCAGCGCATATATGGTCAGCCCATCGGATTCGGAATTAACCTCTGATATGGAGCCTATGCGCAAATTGCTTGGATAAATACCGCCCTTACCCGATGTTACAACATAGTCTCCGGTAGCAATCCCGCTGTTCCTCTGAAGATAATTCAGCCTCAAAATGCCCTGCTGTGCAAGAGAGAGCGAGCCCCCTGTAACCCCGCCGCTGTTGGTACGACTGACGGCGGCACTCACCTGTGTTGCCGGGTCAAGTATGGTACGTACCTTTGCAAAATTTAATCCCACCTCATATGTTACGCCCACCAAGCCGTTGGGAGTAATAACCGGCTGATTGGCTTCAACCCCGTTAAGCTGCCCCGCATTTATTGTGAAATTACCGTATTTATTGTTTGGGTCAATATAAATCACGCGGCAATCGGCGAACTTATAATCGGGATTTTGTTCTTTAAGCTCAAGATACTGAAGATAAAGCTCGTTTCGGCGGCGCAAATCGTCGAGTTCCACCTGTTTATCCCTTAGCTCGTTTACCTCGTTCTGCAGCTTTTCATTCTGCTTGCGAAGCTCCTTTGAATCTGTAAATATTCCGATAAAATCGTCAAATCCGTTTGAAATTGCTGCGCCGAGAGACTGAAGAGGAGATACTATTGCACCGGTCAGGGTCGCGGGTATAGATGATACCCCGCCGGTCGATGCGGCATATATCATCATACCGATTAAGAATAAAGCCACGACAGCTAACGCCTTGAAAGCTCCGCTTTTAATAAAGTTTTTCACGACGTCCCTCCGTCTCCATGATGATATATCCCCAAAAATTAACTATCGTATATAAACCAAAATCGCCCTGCCCCCGCAGCCGGCGGAAGCGGGGCGCATTTCTCTGCACTGATATCATAAAGCACGAATTATCTGGGGCGTTGCGTACGGAAGTTGCTGACAATCCCCAAATCAAGACATTTGCCCGTTCCGCTGACAACACAGTCTATCGGATTTTCGGCTGTATGAACCGGCATACCCGTCTCGCGGTTGATTATAAGATCAAGATTTCGCAGCATTGCACCGCCTCCGGTAAGCATTATACCGTTATCGATGATATCTGCAGCCAGCTCGGGCGGGGTGTTCTCCAATGTATAGCGTATGGCATCCACAATAGCCCCGACCGGGTCAGAAAGAGCTTCACGGATTTCTTCAGAGGTTACCACAATATTTTTCGGCAGGCCATCAAGCTGATTGCGTCCTTTAACCTCCATGCTACCCTCCTCGCCGCCCGGGAAGGCTGAACCGAGTCTTATCTTAATATCTTCGGCGGTGCGCTCCCCGATCAGAAGATTATATTTCTTTTTAATATATGAAATAATCGACTCGTCAAAATCGTCGCCCGCGGTGCGAACCGAACAATCGGTTACGATATCTCCAAGAGAAATGACGGCAACTTCGGATGTCCCGCCGCCGATATCGACAATCATGGAACCTGCAGCTTCATCAACACTCAGTCCTGCGCCTATTGCGGCTGCCATGGGTTCGGCAATAAGGCTGACATCCTTTGCGCCTGCACTGCGGACAGCTTCTTCAACCGCGCGGCGCTCAACCTCGGTAACACCCGAAGGAATACAGACAATAACACGAGGCCGATTAAGAAATGTGGTGTGCATAGCCTTGTGAATAAAGTGCCTTAACATATCAGAGGTGACATCAAAATCAGCTATAACCCCATCTTTAAGAGGGCGGACAGCTGAAATCGAGCCGGGAGTGCGGCCGATCATTTCCTTGGCCTCCGACCCGACAGCCAGCACCGTATCGGACTTCACATCAACGGCAACAACAGAAGGCTCGCGTATTACAATTCCTTTGCCTTTTACATATACAAGCGTGTTTGCCGTACCGAGGTCAATACCAATATCGCGGTTGAAAAACATATTTTTATCTTCCTTTCCTGATTAAACGGGAGATCATTCTTTTAAATAATAGCAATTTATACATTGCAATTTTATATTATATACTGAAATGGAAAATTACACAACATTTTTTCTTAATGTTTTTGAGTTTCTGTTTTGTGTTTCTGTTTTCCTGTAAATTCAATAATTCCAGGTCATACTAATCTCAATTATAAAAGCCGATAAAATGGAGTGATGCGTTCCTAATACTAATTTAAATTTAATTAGTATTGGAAGAACGCGTTCTGAACGATAATTTTATCGTAGCTTTTATTTGAGATTAGTATCACATATCTCTTAAAAATCGCCATAGCTTTGCACCGGGCAGCCCCATAACGGTATAAAAATCCCCCTGAACAGATCGGACAAAACGCAATCCCATTCCCTGAATGCCATAACCGCCCGCTTTATCCATAGGTTCCCCTGTCTTTATATATTCATCAATTTCCTCCGAGCTTAATGGATAAAATTCAACGCAGGTGCAATCCGAAAACCCGCTCCCGCCGCCGGGACGGCAAACCCAGACTGCCGTTATTACTTCATGTACCCGCCCTCCGAGAAGAGTTAGCATTTCATGGGCATGCTGCTCGTCCTTAGGTTTACCCAGAACCTGCCCTCCGACCGAAACCACGGTATCTGCCCCGATTACGGTGCGCTCTGGGTATGATGCCGCAACCTCTTCCGCCTTCTTTCGCGCGACCTGTAAAACCGCCTCATCAAGCGGTAAATCGGGGTTTATTTCGCTTTCGTTTTTTGATGTAATAACTGCGAAAGGAATTCCGAGCAGTTTAAGTATTTCCTGTCTTCGGGGGGAGGCAGAGGCAAGTATAACTTCATCCATGGATAGGCTTATCCTTTCCGGCAATATTATTAAGCAGCTTATATCCTGCCCGTCGAACCAAATCCGCCCGCACCTCGAGAGGTATCATTAATCTCCTCAACCTCAACCGGCTCGGCAATCACTATCGGTGCGATAACAAGCTGGGCAATTCGTTCTCCGGGCTGTATGGTATATTCGGTATCTGACAGGTTCACCAACCCCACGCGTATCTCGCCGGTGTAATCGCTGTCAATTACCCCCACACAGTTTGAAAGGGTAAGCCCGTGCTTTACGGCAAGACCGCTGCGTGCATAAATAAGCCCGACCAGATCGTCCTTCGGAATTTCGATGGCAATTCCGGTCGGGATGATTACCCTCCCGCCTGCCGGAACCAACAACGGCTGATCCAGCAGCGCGTGTAAATCCATTCCTGCACTGCCGCTTGTTGCCCGCGTCGGTATTTGTGCTTTTGGGTTTAGCCGTTTGATCGAAAGCTGCATAGAATTAATTCTTCCTTTCCCACGTTTAATACTAATCTCAATCTGTTTCATTCCACTCCGCGTTTATATAATCCTCGGGTGAATTCCCCGGGGGGCTCTCCCCCGCTTCTATATGCCGAAATTATATCGGCGGCGCGGGAGGGTGACTCATCGGTGAAATGGAGCAATAAAAAATCAAGCTCGGGCAGCTCGTTAAGCTCATCCGCCAGCCAGAGAGGTGTGGAATTGAGCAGCTCGGCGCATCCGCTCTTGCATACAACAGGAAAACGTTTGCCCCGCCTGTCGGTCAGTCCGCCGCTTCCCCCGCAGGAGGTACAACCATGATTTGAACCGACAGGGCAGTTTCTGAGCAACATAAGAGGCAGGTGACCGTATGCTATTATACCGCAAGGTACAGAGGCTTCCTTTGCAAACCGCATCTGACCTAAGGTTAGCTCAAATGATAAAACCGCGGCGGCAACACCGCGTTCGGCCATGGCATCCAGTGCATCACTGTTTGTAATATTCATACCAAACCCGGCAACAGGATATAACCCCGCCTGCCGCACCAAAGGGATGACGCCGATATTCCCGCAAAGCACCGTCTTTATCCCAGCCGCGGCAGCATTTTTAAGCTGCTTTTCTGTCTGTCGCTGTCCGGAGAATAGTCCGCGAGGTATTTCTATACCGACAAGACGATTATCGGCCAGTTGTTTTAATATATCAAGAGGTGTATCGGACGGCACAAAAATCATATCAGAATCGTCATTATCGGGGATCTGCTTATAATCGGAAAAGCGGGCAATAATAAAGTCCTTTTCGTTTTTTTTAATGAAGGGTAAAGACTCCGAGTTAGGGCTTAAGGGGTGTTTATCCAAGTTGAATTTTATCGGAACGGGAGTAGAACGCTTTAACAGAAGTTTGTCCAACGCTTCCCGTCTTAGCGCGTTTATCGCTGACAGCGGCAGATTTAATCCTTCTGATATATAGCATTCTGTCTCGGCGATAAAGGGGGTGCCGCCGGTTTTTGAAATTTGCGCCACCGCACGTTGATTGTCAAGAGGGCGGTTGACCGCCGTTTCCGGAATATCCCCGTCAACCGTAATGCTGTTACCGTTTTCATCCTGCGCCGTCAGGGTTGCAGGCTGTCCCGCCCTCATTGTAAAGGTCATTTTTACCGGCAAAGCGGGGCGTTCCCTGTCATATAATTTTACAAGCCTTCCAAGTGCCGGAGTTGCCGCCGCGACATCCTCATAGGTTCGGGAACCAAACATGGACGAGCCGCGTACCCCGGTATAATATCCGTCGGTAAAGCCCGAACGCGAGAAGGCCGAGCGTAGGTCGGACAGCAGCTCCGGAGCTGCTCCTGTACTCCTTTTACCCAAGGCAGCATCCCGCGCTGCCGCAAAGCATGCTGATGCTCCAGCAACATATTCGGGGCGTTTCATTCTCCCCTCAATTTTAAGTGAATGAACACCTATGGATAGCATTTCCTTTACATAGTCGTATAAGGATAAATCACGCAAACTGAGTGCTTTATCACGGGTATCGGGATGCGATTTGGCCGAGAAGGGCAAACGACAAGGCTGAGCACAAAGGCCGCGGTTTCCGCTCCGTCCGCCGAGCATGGCGGAAAGATAGCACTGCCCCGATACACTCATACAAAGTGCGCCGTGGACAAACACCTCAAGCTCAAGCCCTAGCCCGGCACACTCGGCAATTTCTTCCCGTTTCATTTCTCTTGCAAGCACAACCCGCTTAAACCCCATCTCAGCAAGTTCCCGTACACCTTCGGGGGTATGACAGGACAGCTGGGTAGAGGCATGCAACGGCATATCGGGGGCGGCAGCATGTATCCTGCGAGCAAGCCCGGTGTCCTGAATAATCAGGGCATCTATACCAAGCAAACAGGCTTGCTCCGCAAGCTCGATTGCTTTCAGCATCTCGTTCTGCCTTATGAGTGTGTTAAGGGTAAGATAAAGCCGAACCCCTCTCGAGCGACAAAAAGCCGCCGCTTCGCGCAGAGCGGCGGCATCAAAATTATGAGCATTACGGCGTGCATTAAAGCTTCCTGCCCCCAGGTACACAGCATCGGCGCCGGAGCGGATTGCAGCAGTAAGTGCTTGGGGTGACCCGGCAGGAGCAAGTATTTCAATTGTGTCCGACACCGTTTCATCCTTTCAATAGTATTGCAAAATAATTAATTATCTGGTTAATTCGTCAAGATCGCGGCGCAGCCGATCAACCTCCTGCCGAGCCTCCTCCAGCTCGGCACGACTACGAGCGTTATCACTCAAATATTCTTTTATCTGACCGCGGAGATTATCGGCAGAGGCATTTGCTTTTCGAGCCTCATCCGCAAGTGTAAGGGCGGTCATAACTGCGGCCATGGTGGTAGAGATACGCATGTCAGAATTAACAAGAGCTGTCATGGAGCGGTCGAGCTCATCTCCAAGCTCCCTCACATAAGATTCCGGTTCGTCGGATGTAATGATGTATTCGGTATCGCATATTGTAAGTTTTATCCTGTTTTTTGATGCCATAACCAGCAGCTCCTTTCCAAATTTAACTGATAACTTAACATTATATTTATTATAACTCAAATATACAAATAAATCTACTTTTTTATACATTCAAAGGAAACGAGTAAGCTTTCTATTAGTTAAATCCAAATTCCCTCCGGGCGGAACGGTCAAGACCGTTCCCTACATTCTATATTCAATGTTCATTGTTCACTGTTATACCTCCACTCGTAGGGTACTGCCGCGTGGAGTTTTATGTACGATTATCTGATTATCTATGCGGTCGCGCAGTTCTGCAACATGCGAGATGATCCCCACAAGACGGTCGGAGCCCGTAAGCTCATTAAGGGTGGTAATGGCGGTTTCCAGACTTTGCGTGTCAAGAGAACCAAAGCCTTCATCCACAAACATTGTATCAATTGAAACGCCGCCCGCTCGTCGCTGAACAACATCCGAAAGCCCAAGGGCAAGTGACAACGATGCCTTGAAGCTCTCCCCTCCTGAAAGAGACTTAACCGAGCGCGGTTTTCCGGTGTAATGGTCAAAAACATCCAGCTCCAGCCCTTTGTCCGTAAGGCTGGTCGGATCATCACTACGGAGCAGTTCAAATCTTCCGTCGGTCATTCGACTGAAGCGCCTGTTTGCCTCGGCGAGAATTATATCGAAATATGCCGCCTGAACATAGATTTCAAACTTCAGCTTTTTCTTACCCGCTACATTGCCGTTGGCGGTATTGGATAACATGCGAACACAAACCAGCCGCTTTTCGAGGTCCTCCGATTGTTTGAGCTTTAATTTTAACTCATTCAAGACATTATTGTTGATGCCGATACGGGCTTTGAGCTGACCGCTGAGTGTAAGCAAACCTGCCGATTTGGCTTTAATTTTTTCAAGCCTTTCTCCGATAGATGACGATTCTATGTCCTTATTCTCTGTTTCTGTCTTTAATCGCCGAACGGTTTCCTCCCATTCACGGCAAAGCATGATAAGCTTATCGGTTTCCTGCCGCATTTCGGGAAGCTGACCCGAGCGAGACTGTACCTGCACAAATTCGGCTTCGTCCGTAAAGCCGTGGCTTACAAGTCCGGCCGAAAATCCTTCTTCCAATGATTTAACACGCAAATCATCCTTTACTTTTGTTCGGCGGGTATTTTCAAGAAGCTCAAAACAAGCAGCCAGCTGCTGTTCGGATTGTCGGGTGGCGATTGATGCCTTCATAACCGCAGAATCTATCTCCTCCATACGAACATTCAGCGCCGATATTCTGCTTTGCGCCTGCTCCAATGAAGGAACATCAATGGGAATGGCAGCGGCAAGCATGCGTTCCCCCTCTTGTCCGGCGCTGACAGCCTGGGCATGAGCGGCGCGGCGGTCGCGCTGCTCGGTCAGCATTTGCTCGTATTTATTAACTTTTTCACGCATCTCGGCAAGCTGCTCTGAAAGCTTTCGTCGCCTCTCGGCTTTTAGGAATACATCAGCCGCCACCTTTGTGTTTTCGCTTCGCTTTTTCGCCGTTTCATTTATATTTTGCAATATAGTGTCCGGCTCGGGTGACAACTGCAAAGCTGTGCAGCGGCGTTTAAGCTCATTTAAAGATGAATCGGCAGCGGTTCGGATTTTATCTAATTCCCGGGCAGCCTTGTTACAGTCTTCATTCAGCTTATCCCTTTGTGTTTTTAATTCCTCCAATGTATCCTGTGTCGTTGCAGATTCAGACAACCTTGCCAAAGAGGGATGCTCTGTCGCGCCGCATACCGGACAGGGCTGTCCGTCAACCAAGTGTTGCGCAAGTATGCCGGACTGTGCGCCGAAAAATTCCGCTTCTGCCCTGTCATATTCTGCTTTTTTGCCCGAATATTTCTTTGACAGCTTTTCAAAATCGCTCTGTTTTGCTTTTATATCTTTATTTTGTCGGGAATTGTCTTCAAATAAAGACTGTATTTCGGTAAGCTCTCTTGCCTTTGTATCCAGCTCCCGTCCGTATGCGGACAACCGCTGAAATTCGGCATCCGCCCACTCAAGCCGGTTGTGTTCCCGCTCACTTTCTTGCAGTTGCGATTTGAGTTCCGCGGTTTGGGTTATCAGCTTGTCCAGTTTATCATCGGCGTCCTTTAGCCCGTCAACCGCTTCTTTCAGCGGTTTACGCTTTGCATCAAGCTGTTCATATTGCGGGAGTAGTTTTTGAAAAGAAATAATATCTTGATATATACGCTGCCTTTCGGGTTCAAGCGCCTGCTTTTCCTCAAATTCCTGCGCGGATTTGGCAGCTATCTCTGATAGTTCTTCATGCTGTAATTCCAACCGATTTATTTCTATATCCACCTGGACTGTCTGCTTACGCTTATCACATAAAAGCGCGTGGTCGGCAGCAAGCTCCCTCGCTTTTTCGATATTGATTATGTCGAGGTTCAGTTTTTTGATTTCATTTTTATAATTCTCAATTTCGGGCTCCCGCTTGAGTTCTTCCTCGAGCTTGATCTTCTTTTTTTCAACCTCCTTGGCAGCCTCGAATGCAACTGCAAGCTCCTGATTTTGTTTATCAATCGCTTCTTTCTCTTTTATCAGATTTTCCCATTCTTCGGCATCCAACCCGATTTGGTCATCCAAAAGCTCGCACAATTTCGGCGCCGCATCTACTCCGTCACTGTCAAGTGTTTCAAGGGCTTGGGCAAGCGGATTTTTTCGGTCTGGCAAATCCTCTCCAGGTACTATCCGTTTGCAGTTTTCAATGATACCGTTCTGCACGGCTGTGAATTCTTGGTTATATTTTCGCTCCTCGTTTGACAGCTCCCGCTGAATTAAGTCAAAAATTCCGGTATCGAAAATCTTGCGAAAAATCACGGTGCGTTCGCCGCTGCTTGCTAGTAAAAGCTTTAAAAACTCACCCTGCGCCAGCATACACAGTTGCTTAAACTGCTGCATGTTAATCCGAAGCAGCTCCTCTACAGCCTTTGTAACCTCGTTTACCTTTGTGACGGTTTTTCCGTCGGGCAGGGTAAGTTCTGCATTTGCAGCTTGGCGGGTTAATCCATCGCCGCGGAGCTTTGGTCGCTCATATTCCGGACTGCGGCGAACGGTATACTCCTGCCCACGATGCTCAAATTTAAGCTCGGCGTATGTATCGGTTTCGGGAAGTGCAAAGTCGCTGCGCAGCTCGACGCCTCCACGTACACTGC
>JAQUHC010000065.1 GCA_028683785.1 Oscillospiraceae bacterium | reverse complement strand
GAGCTGAATTTTTGTCGGACAAGGAAAGCCGACGAAGCAAGGCTTTCAGCCTTACAAGGAGGCTTGACGCCGTCCGGCGGAAATTATGCCGGAATACGCCGGAAGGGGTTTTTAGAGGTGACCTTATACATTAGGCTCCAGCAAACCGTAATTACCGTCCCTCCTGCAGTAGACAACATTGATCTCATCTGTATGCATATTCCTGAACATATAAAACTGGTGTCCCAGCAAATTCATCTGCAAAACGGCTTCTTCAACATCCATGGGTTTTACATTAAATTTTTTGGAACGTACAATATTAAATTCGGTTTCCTCGGCCTCTTGATCCATCCCTGTGCCATTATCCGTAAAGGCATCATCACGAAGCCTTTTTTCCAGCCGCGTTTTATTGCGACGTATCTGGCGGAAAAGAATATCTACCAACTTGTCCACCACATCGTTTGCCTCGGGAGCCGCATCCTCTGCACGGAAGAGTATTCCGTTATGCCGGATGGTTATCTCCACCCGCTTCATATTGCGCTCCTGCGAAACGGTCACCTCGGCTTGTGCATCCGAGTCAAAGAATTTGTCAAGCTTTGACAGCTTCTTTTCGGTCCTCTGGGTAAATGATTCACCAATGGGAACTTTTCTTCCTGTAATTGTAATCTTCATGCCTTCATCTCCCATTCTTTTCTCCTTGCGGAGACAATTTACCGAAACGGAATTTCAAAAAAATAAACTTTTTAGAACATCCGGTTCCGGCAACCTAATTATAACAAAATCCGCAACAAAAAAAAAGGGAATATTTATATATTTATAAACTGTTTACTTATTTAATTTATATTTCACAGCTTGCATGACGGGTCACATGGCACCCCACATTTACCGCCACCGGAAGCCCCGCAATATGGGTGGGATATGTTTCAATAGCCACCCCGAGCGCGGTAAAAAGCCCCCCGAAGCCCTGAGGCCCGATATCAAGCGCATTGACCGCCTCCAGCGCATCGCATTCCATTTGGGCATAATACGGGTCGGGGTTATGCAGGTTAAGCGGGCGGCAGAGGGCGCGTTTTGCAAGAATTGCACACATTTCAAAATCTCCGCCGATTCCCACCCCCAAAACCATGGGCGGACATGCATTGCTGCCTGCAGCTTTGGCAGTATCGCGAATGAAATTCAGAATATCCTCATAATTTGCGGCAGGGGTAAACATCCTCAGCTTGCTCATATTTTCGCTGCCGAAGCCTTTGGGAGCAACCGTAAGCTTAATTCTATCTCCGGCTGTAAGGCAGGTATGCAACACCGCAGGAGTGTTGTCATTGGCGTTCACCCGGCGCAGAGGGTCTGAAACAACAGAACAGCGAAGCAGCCCGTCAAGATAACCGCGTGAAACACCGCGGTTGACGGCATCGCTCAGCAGTCCGCCCTCAATATGAACCTCCTGCCCCACTTGGGCAAATACCACCGCCATTCCGGTATCCTGACAAACAGGCAATTCCAAACGCTCGGCGGCAGACATATTTTCACACAGAGCAATCATTATATCCTTCCCGAGGGGGGATGTTTCCTTGTCGGCTGCATTACAAACCGCTTCCTTGACATCCGGGGACAGTCGCCGATTAGCCTCAATGCACAAGCTTCTTATCGCTTCTTCAATCATAGATACATTAATTGTTCTCATTAATGCTCATCCCTTATTTTATAATACCCGCATGCCGCCGCAAAATACCGCGGATGGTTTTGCGGTAACGGTCAGGGGATCATCCTTGAACAAAACCAAATCGGCATCCTTGCCCGGGGTAATCGAGCCCACCCGATCATCAATTTGGCAAATTTCAGCAGGCGACAGGGTTATTGCTCTAAGAGCTTGTTCATACGGCAGACCTTCCCTCACTGCCAATCCCGCACAAAGAGCCAGATAATTTTCGGGGATTACAGGATGGTCGGTTATTATTGCAACCTTGACCCCTGCATTATAAAGTAAAGCGGGACTCTTGGGTGTAAGGCCGTGCAACTCCGGTTTTGAGCGGTCACATAAAAGCGGGCCGCAAAGCACACGGGTATTATCAGCCGCAATCAGATCGGCGGCAAGATGCGCCTGTGTGCCGTGTATGATAACATGGTTGAGGTTAAATTCCTTTGCCAGTCTTTGTGCCGTGAAAATATCATCAAGCCTGTGAGCATGAAAATGAACAGGCAGCTCCCCTCTTATGACCGGAAGCAAGGCTTCATATTTTGCATCATATTCAGGCTGCTCGGCTTCCTCATCCTGCTCCGCCCGCCTTTTATCCTCATCATACCTTTTGGCATGAAACAGCTGTTGACGAATTATGGCGGCAGTCGCCATACGGGTTACCGGGGCTTGATTTTTACCGTGATAAACGGTTTTGGGGTTTTCACCCAACGCCATCTTCATTGCTACCGGAGCCTTGATTATCATATCCTCCATACGGCGTCCGTATGTTTTCATGGCGCAGAGCTGTCCGCCTATCGGGTTGGAACTGCCAGGCCCCGTAACAACCGTTGTCACCCCGGATGCAAGAGCCTCGGTAAAGCATCTGTCAAGAGGATTTACGGCATCAACAGCCCTAAGGTGTGGGGTGGAGGGGTCGGTGTCCTCGTTCCCGTCATCCCCCTCAAAACCCATTGCATCCTCCCACATTCCCAAGTGGGTATGGGCATCCACAAAGCCGGGCAACACAATTCCGCCCTGTGCATCAAAAGCATCCGCGTCTGAGCCTGAATACGGCATGGCGGACACCTCGGAAATTTTGCCGTTTTCAATACCAACAAAACCCGATTCAATTATCGTCTTGTCCACCGGTATAATTCTTGCGTTAATAATAACCATATTGTACATCCTTCTTTATTACAACATAAAAGGGCGGAGCATAGCCCCGCCCCCTATCCATCAATTCTTTTCAGCGCGACCCGCTGCCGCGGCGTGAAAAGCCGCCGTGTTTACTGTCAAGTGAGCGTTTGAGATCCAGCATTTTTTCGTCGCTGGTCTGCTTAAATTTTTGCATCATATCCTCAAAGCTTGTGGCTTCGTTTCGATTAGCCTGCCATTCAAAGCCCCCCGGACGACCGGGTGATGATGCACGCTGACGGGAATGAGAAGGCTCAACAGCTTTTTTCATTGAAAGACTGATCTTGCCATCCTCGCCGATGGTTAAAATCTTAACCTTGACGGTTTGATTTTCGGTTACATAATCGCGGATTTCTTTCACATAAGTCGGTGCTACTTCGGATATATGAACCATCCCTGTTTTTCCACCCGGAAGTTCGACAAAAGCTCCGAATTTTGTGATACCTGTAATTTTACCTTCTAATACCGCTCCAACTTCAAGCTGCATACCTGATTGTTTTCCTCCTATTATTTCTGTCAGTTACCCGGAATTCCTTCATATATTGTTTCACCCGGACGTGCCATGTTCTGCTCCCGAGCCTTGGTTTCAAGATACATTGCGTAGTTTTCGATCTGTTCCTCCAGCCCTTCATTTTCTTTATTTATTCTCTCTGCATCCACAATTTGTTGGGCGTATACCTTTTGCTTTTCGCTTACCTCAAGCTGCAGTTGTATAAGCATAACCACAACGTATACCGAAAAGGCAACCAGTGCTATACGAAGAAAAATGCTCTTTTTCTTTTTTCTCTTTCCGGCCGCCCTCATTATCCTTTTTTCCCCTTCTTATGTAAAGCACGGGGCGCGGTGCCCGATGAAGTGCCAGACACTTTTCTTTGATTATACAATAAGAACACCCTACCTTTCAAGCCTTTTTTTAAATTTGATACCCCTTTTTGTCCTATTTTCCTGATAAAAGCGTCTAAAAAATTAAAAAATCTACAAATCGGTCGGAATAGCAGCCTGAACGGGGTAAAAACAAAGTGCCAAAACTTTTTCCAAAAAAATATTATTGCGGAAATTATCCTTTCTGCAAACCGCATTACCAGACGCCCTATGGTGAAATAATACGAGGCAAATCCGATTATTTCACCGAAAAACAGATAAAAGCGGAGACGTCCGTCCATCACCGCTAATGCAAATAAAAAAGTCACAACGGCGGATGATAGAAAAAACAGCAAGTCCTGAATGAAGACCGACCGCGCTCCCGAATGCACTATCAGGCGTGTCACCCTGAACACATCATAGTATACACCAAGCAGAAAACCCAATCCACAGGATAAAAATAACTGATGTATTTGAGCCGAACTGGATATATCCACCGTAGCTTCATTCCTTTCCGCTTAATACTAATACTAAATCCAACTATAACTATTCCATAATTATCGCTCATGGCGCGTTCTTCCTATACTAATTTAATTTAAATTAGTATTAGGAACGCATCGCTCTATTCTGGAATGTTTTAAAATGGATTTAGTATAAACACTGTTTAGTATTAGGAAAATCACTTGAACAGACGGCCGAAAAAGCCGCCCGATCTCGCTTGGATATCGGAATATGTCAGTGAATATATTTGCCCCTCAAGTATAAGGTCACCTGTTTCTATGTTAAGCCGATTGATATGCAGCTCCTCACCCTTGACCGTCAGCTCACCCAAATCTGTATAAATCACCACCGTCATATCATCAAAGCTATCCACATCTGATACGCCCGACACCGTCAACACATGCCGGTCCTCCAAAATTATATGATGAGGCATCTGTACCGTTGTTTTTATCTCTGGCATTACCGCCACTCCTTTACCACATAGCCAAAATATCATGAGGAAAGACCTCGCCCCGCAGTTTTCCGCTTATACTAATTCTTCGTCAAGCTATATAATCGGACAGGCAAGGGCTTTCCTCTTTCGCCCTGAAGATTAACCTTTACCGCAGAGCAAAATTCGGCTTACTGCCGAATAGGGTTCAATTCAATTCTATGTAGGTTCAGGAGTTTATATAACCAAAAATTATTAGAGGTAACCTTAAGGCAGAATTCGATACAACAAGGATGCATCATTTTTTGAAGTGAATTCCTGTATAGATACTATCTCTGCCCGAACGGTTCTTGCACCCAGCAAAATTTCAAGAACATCCCCCGGCTTAACCTCATAAGACGCACGAGCCGCTTTCCCATTTATACTTACACGCCCCGCATCACATGCCTCTTTGGCGACCGTGCGCCGTTTGATCAGGCGGGAAACCTTTAAGTATTTATCAAGCCGCATAATAATTTCATGTCCTTTCCAATCAGAAAGCCGCCCTTTTCGGGCGGCTTTCATCAAATAATCGACTTATTTCGCAACTGCATCCTTGAAGCCCTTGCCGGCCTTAAATACAGGCTGCTTTGATGCGGGTATGATAATTGTTTCTTTCGTGCGCGGATTGCGTCCGGTTCTTTCCTGACGTAAGCGAACATCAAATGTGCCAAAGCCCACCAATTGAACCTTGTCACCGGAAGCTAGGGTTTCCACTATGGATTCAAATACGGCGGATACCGCTTTCTCAGCATCCTTTTTTGTCAAACCTGACTTCTGAGTAACTGCAGCAACTAATTCCACTTTGTTCATTTTAATACCTCCATTGATTTTATACACCAGCGGGTAAAACTCGCATGGATGATTAAGGATTGACCGAGCACCCTGCATCGGAAACAGATTTTGCTTTTGACCATAGCTCGTCCAGCTTTTCAATTGATGCCTTTGTCATATCGATACCCTGTTGTTCAGCCAGTGATTCAACAATTGAAAAACGACGTATAAATTTATCACATGAGGCAGAAAGAGCCTGCTCTGCATCACAGTGTATGAATCTTGAAACATTCACGGCAGAAAACAATACATCTCCAAGTTCGTCCTCCATCATCATCGGATCTCCGCTTTTGATGGCGCGTTCAAGCTCCTCTTTTTCGTTTTCCAGGGCTTGTAATGCCCCCGAAACCTCCTGCCAGTCAAAGCCTTGGCGGGCGGCACGGTTTTGCACCTTTGCGGAGCGCATAAGCGCAGGTAACGTTTTCGGAACCGAGCGCAATAAATCCGCCTGCGATTTTCCGCCCTTTGTCTCGCGCTTTATTTTATCCCAGTTTTTTAATATCTGTTCAGAATCGTCGGTCTGTATATCACCAAAGACATGGGGATGACGGACAATCAGCTTTTTGCATATTCCGTCTGCAACATCATCAAAGTTAAAATTGTTTTTCTCATTCTCCATCTGGGCGTGAAACACTATTTGTAGCAGTACATCCCCTAACTCTTCGCAAAGAAGACCGGGGTTTTTTTAATTTATTGCCTCGATTACTTCGTGTGTTTCTTCCAGAAAATTAGAACGAATACTCTGGTGTGTCTGTTCCCTGTCCCATTGACAGCCTTGGGGCGAACGCAACAAGCGCATAATATCGAGCAAATCCTCAATCGTATAGCGTTCCTTTTGCATAAAGTCCACAGGCATACATTATCCCCCAAGCCGACCTAAGGCAACTATTGCCTTTTATATTCCCTATATTACCCTATCCAATTGAATTTTGCAAGCATTTGCGCAATTTTTTGTCCTTTAGGAAGCATTAATACATCATCGCGATTAATTGCCTTTATCGTAAGCAACACCCAAATATAGACAATCACCGCAATTACAATGGCAGAAAGGGTTGCAGCCGTGCCCGAAGTGACCTTGGAAAGCAGCCCGTTAGATGCCCATGCCGCCGCGCTGCTGCATATTGCCGCAAAGGTAGGTTTAATGAAAATAGAACGCCATTTTATCCGTGTATTTAAGGAGCGGCGCAGTTTATACAGACTGAGAATTACCATTACGACATAGCAGGCAAGTGTGCTGTAAGCAGAGCCCATTATGTTTATTCGCGGATTGAGAACAAGCATCAGGTTCAAAATCAATTTTACCGCCCCGCCTGCCAATACGATTTTCGCGGGGATATCGGCGCGTCCTATGGCCTGGAATATGGCATTTATGGGAGCGACAAGGCATATGAAAATAACCGCAATCCCCAGCGCCTCGAGTTGCGGACCTGCAACAGATGCATTATACGGCTCATATATCAGCTTCATTATAGGCCGCGCCATGACGGATAACCCCAATCCGGCGGGCAAAGATATCAAAAGGGTGATGCGAAGAACGGTTGAAACCATTTTACGAAGGTGGTTGCCGTCCCGAAGTTCCCACGCCGATGTAATAATAGGCAGGGCGCTTATCCCCAGTGAAAGTGTGATGTTGGGAATAAGGTTTACATATGTCATAGCAATATCACGGTTTGCCGTTAAAAAAGCTATTACATCAACCGTTTTACTTGCCTGAATTGCATTGGAATAAATCTGATGAATTATATTGCTGTTTTTTGTAACCACGACAGACAGACATTTCTGAAGCGATACCACATCAATTAATGTTGTAAGCTGTGTCGCCAATGTACCCAGAGCAACCGGTATGGCAAACCTCAGCAGGGCGCGGAACACCTGACGCGGATGCTGAGGCTTTGGAGCTTTTGAAAGCTCTTCCCGTGTAACACCGCTTCCTAAACGCCGGTATCGAATCATTAAATATGCAAGCGAAAAAAACGACCCGGCGGTAACTCCTATCATACCGCCTGCCGATATATAAGGCAGACTTATATTAAGCGCCTGCTGTGCGGTTTCGGCATGCCTGCCAAACACCTTCCCGCCCTGCTCAAACTGCCACTGACCAAAATGCAGTGCACCGGCGGCGAGAGTCAGACCGAATATCAGTTTTCCCACCGCTTCGATTATCTGTGATACAGCGGTGGGTATCATGTTTCGTGAGCCCTCATATACCCCGCGATATGCCGAAATCATACAGCAAAACAGGATTGAGGGTGCCATTACAATCATGGTTAGGGTGGTATTGGGCAATCGGACAAATTGGGGGTAAATAAAGGCGGCGAGCAGCATTAAAAGCGTTCCGATAGTGCCGGTGGTTAAAAACACGCGCTTGGCTACACGATGTATAACCCCGACATCACGATACTGTCCCAAAGCCAGACTTTGCGAAACCATTCGTGAAACCGCGATAGGGAAGCCGGCGGTTGATACCGTGTAAAGCGGAACATAAATGTTGAATGCCGCCGCGAAATACCCGTATGCCGTATTATCAATCTTTTGGAGCGGTATTTTAAAAAACAGGGCTCCGATTATTTTTGTAAGGATGGCGGCAGCCGACAATATCAGCGCGCCTTGCAGGAAGCTCTGCTTATTGCGTTGCGGCAAGCTCTCGACCGTCCTTTCTCTTTTGAATTCTAATACAGGTTTGTATTCTTTTATGATATCCTATATTAATGCATTGACGCATCGGTTTACTTCATACATTATACGTTCAATATCCAAGGTGGTGTAAACGCCGTTTCGGTATAAGACTCTGCCGTCTACCACCGTCATTTCAACATCGCCTGCCCCTGCCGCATATATCACATTAGACAGGACGTTATGGCAGGGTATCATTGCCGGCTGCCGGGTATTGAGTATTACAAAATCAGCCCGATTGCCTTGTATAATGTCACCGGAATCATCCCGCTCCTGTGATAAAGCCCCCGCCCTTGTCGCCATATAAAGTGCATCTCCCGCCGGCATCTCACACGGATTAAGAGATACCCCCTTGGCAAGCAGGGCAGCCGCTTTAACCTCTTGGAACATATCGAGGTTATTATTACTGGCAGCCGAATCGGTTCCCAGTGCAACATTTATGCCCGAATGCCTCATTTTCTGAATTCGGGCAATACCGCTGCCCAATTTTAAATTGCTTTGGGGACAATGCGCCACCGTAACCTTCTTTTCCGCAAGCAATTCCATATCCGAATCGGTAATCCATACACAGTGTGCCGCGGTTACGGGGAGCTCCAATATTCCCGCATCCAGCATTACCGATGCAGGGGTTTTACCGTGACGGCCGGTTGATTCAAGCTGTTCCTTTTGTGTTTCAGACAGATGCACCTGGATATTGATGTCATGTTCTGCCGCGAAATCGGCAATATCCGCCAGAATATCGGGGCGGGTTGTATATTCGGAATGGGGTGCTGCGTCAACGCGAACGCGACCGTCAGCCGCCCCCTGAAAGCTGTCAATCAGGTATGTAAGCTCGTTATATGCGGGAAGGTCGCGGAATTTTTTTGTGTGGTCAAAGCAACTTATACCCCGCCCGATATTTGCCTTGATACCGCTCTCGGTCACCGCCTTTATTATGCTTTCACAAAAATAGTACATATCTGAAAAAGAGGTGGTTCCCGAAGCAAGCATTTCGGCAATTCCGAGCAGACTGCCCCAGTAAACATCATCACCGTCAAGCTTGTCCTCAAACGGAAAAACCCTGTCATACAGCCAGCGGTCAAGGGGCATATCATCTCCATATCCCCGCATGAGCGTCATGGGTACATGGGTATGAGCGTTGACAAAACCCGGTATTAAGAGCTTTTGACTACCGTCAATTGTTTCCTTCCATTCACCCTCCGGGACACTCCTGCCGATGTAGGAGAAAGTCCCCCCGCTCACCCCGACCGTCATGTTTTCAAAGCATGTTCCGTCGGCGCGTATTACCGTTATGTTCTTAATCAGCATGGTCATCCCCCCAACCGACAATTCTTAAACGGCGGCGATAACAGCCTTCATCAAGGCGCCGAAGCTTCTCGATGCCTTTAATGCAACGGCAGTGACCTCGGTATCGCTCACCGTACTGTCCTGTATTATCCCGGCTGCCATGTTGGTAATGCACGAGATACCCAGTACCTCCATCCCGCATTGTGCCGCCGTAACCGCTTCAAACACGGTGGACATCCCGACAGCATCCCCGCCCAGCGCCCGTATCGCACGGATTTCCGCCGGTGTTTCAAATTCCGGACCGGGCATATAAAAATAAACCCCTTCATGAAGCGGGATGCCCAGATTTTTTGCGCATTTTTTAGCTGCTTCTCTCATGTTCGGCGAATATAGCCGCGTCAGGTCAAAAAAGCGCTCTCCAAATCGGTTTATATTCTGCCCGCGCACAGGGCTTTCCGAAAAAAACTTAATATGATCGGCAATCAGCATAAAATCGCCAACCTCATATGAAAAATTAACCCCGCCCGCGGCATTTGTCAGAATAATCTTTTTAACACCTAACAAATGAAGAACCCGCACATAAAAGCTGACGGTTTGCGGGGAATATCCCTCATAATAATGAAACCTTCCCGACAGCATAATTACCGGTTGCCCGTCCAACCTGCCGCAAAAAAGCAAGCCTGCATGCGACTCTACCGTTGAACGCGGAAACCCAGGAATATCGGCATACGGTATTTTAACCGCAGCTTCCAGCTCATCTGTA
Source organism: Oscillospiraceae bacterium (assembly GCA_028683785.1). Classification (GTDB taxonomy): domain Bacteria; phylum Bacillota; class Clostridia; order Oscillospirales; family Acutalibacteraceae; genus Avimonas. Next base: position 674 of record JAQUHC010000065.1, on the reverse strand, counting down.
AGACTGCCCAATCCCGAACCAAGGACCACGGCTGTTGGGGGGATTTCCCCCAGCCGGTTTTTAAGGAAGTCGGCGCTTTGCTCATATTGTTCATAGGGAATCATTTTATAATTCCTTTCCCCTAGACTATCCGAGCCCCGCATTTTTTGCAGTATACCGAATCGTCGGTATTCGGAGCTCCGCATTCCTTACAACGGAGCGCACTTCGGACATCATCAATCTTTTTGCGCAGCTTGTCAATCTTTTGTTGACACTCGTCCAGCCTGACAGAACAATCATCAATCAAGCTACTTACGTCCTCCCCCGCCTTTCGTGCGTCATAAACCAGCCTGCCCAAGCCCTCCAGAATAGAGCCCATTTCCTTTTCGAGCTCGGCTATTTCGATTTTTAAACGTGTTACCTCTATGAAGTCGGAGGTCTTTTTGCCTGCCACCCCGGCAACAGTTTTGGCCTTGGATACAACATCCTCAAATGTAGTCATACTATCCCCTCCTGTTGGTTATATATTACATTATATATTAATACCCTTGATTATACAACAATCAGCTGTTATTGGTTCTTTTCTTCTTTCCGTGAAAAGTTACGCAAAAAGAGTAGGACAGGAAAGTTTGAGTTTCCCCACAGCAAGAAAAATAGCGGATATATAACCCTCAATGGTGCGAAATCCTCTTGCA
>JAQUHC010000064.1:5222-10993 GCA_028683785.1 Oscillospiraceae bacterium | reverse complement strand
GTATCTCCGATAGTCGGGTCGGAAAGGCAGTCGGAGGATTTGGTGAATTATCTGCTCAGAGAATTTGAGGAGAGTCCCGGAAAGATTTGGGAGTCTAATATATTCGGAACATCATTGTACGGTCTGTGAACGAGGGGCTTCATAACAAGCTGTATCGGATGCCCGGCGACGCAAGAATTAAGCTGAAAGAAACGGTTGAACGGATTATAAATGAAGGATGCAGCGGTCTTATCTGCATAATTGTTTGATATCAACACGGTTTTTATCAATGAACAGTATAGCCGCACAAGACAGAGGGATTGCCCCGCAGTCCCTCTGTTTCTTGAAGCAATACGAAAAAGAGGTGAAATATAGTGTCGGAAGAAAGACCGCGGCGAAGAGCGCGTGATGAACAGAAGAGTAAGGTGTCCGGATGGCAACTGCTTGCGGTGCAAAGTATATCCTGTGTGATTCTCATTCTTGTTGCGCTGATATTCAGGATGATAGGCGGCTCGGCATTCACACAGCTGAGGAAAAGCTTCAATGATTCTATAATGAGCAATTCGATCCTTGCAACATTTGCGGCTCTTATCGATTCACCCCAACCTGATACTTCCGAAAAAGAGACGGCTAAAACGACAAAGGGTACCCAGACAAATACCACGAACCGGGCAGAAGCGCATACCGAAGCCACCGATGAAAATGCGGTTGAAACCGATACCGGGACCGAAACAACCGCTGCTACTACGAATCCAATCGACACAGATGATTCGGCAACGGGGGGAAAGGATATATCGGTATCACCAAATAGAATAAAGTATGCTCCCAACGGCGCCAGCTTTGCCAAGCTAAAACTCAACAGACTTGCCGCCAGTCCATTGGAAAGCCGGAAAATAACCTCTTATTTCGGGTACAGGAAAAACCCAATCAACCGAGAAGAGAGTTTCCATCAGGGCTTGGATATCGCGGCAAAGACAGGCGAGCAGATTTCCGCCATGTTTTTCGGAGTTGTAAAAGAGGTCGGACAGTGCAGCGGCTATGGCAATTATATCCGCATATTTCACGGTAACGGTATAGAGGTGCTTTATGCACATTGCTCCGAGATACTTGCGGACAAGGATGCCGTAATCCGCGCCGGAGAGGTTGTTGCTCGCATCGGCTCAACGGGGGATTCAACCGGTCCGCATCTTCATATCGAGATAACATTGAACGGGGTGGCATATGATCCGTTGGATGTGGTGTATCCGAATATAGATGCTTAAAATTTATATAAGCGGCATTGAATATCGTCTGAGCCTGTTGTTCCCTGCCGTGCTTGTGGTCTTGCTTACACTCGATAAAACAGGGGTTGCCGCATGGTGTGTGGCGGCTTCTGTTATGCATGAATTCGGACATTTCGGGGCGATTTTTGCTTTGGGCAGCCGACCGTCGGGGGTAAATATCGGTGTTTTCGGGGTGACGGTGTATCAAAGCAGTAAAAGGATGACTTCACATTATAATAATATGCTTATCGCGCTGGCAGGCCCTGCGGTAAATCTTTTTTCATTCGCCATACTGTTTGCAATATCCGGATGGACAGCACCTGTTATCGTGCATCTGGTTATGGCGGTATTTAATCTGCTGCCTATTGAAGCCCTGGACGGCGGACAGGCGTTATTCTATGCTCTGGCAGGACGGTTGGGAGAGGAAAAGGCCGAACGCATTATTTATTATGTTTCGGTATTTTTTTTAATACCCCTTGCGACTACAGGGTTTTTCCTGCTTATTAACAGCGGATATAATTATACCCTTCTGGCGATAAGCGTATATTTGGGATTGCTTATCATATTTAAAAGAAGAGCCGGGTAATACGGTTGATAACGAAATTAATTGAAAAATAAAGGTGGATGGGATATTATATAATGGAATCTATCAATAGGAATCGGAAAGGCATGGAGCTTTAATATGGGGTATGATCTTGAGGATTTATTCAGGTTGGTGCAAAAGCCGGGGCGTTATACCGGCGGGGAGCTTAACAGCATAATAAAGAACAAAGAGGAAATCGAAGTGCGGTTTGCATTTTGCTTTCCGGATTTATACGAGGTGGGAATGTCCCATCTGGGCATGAAGCTGCTGTACGGGTTACTAAACGAGCGGCAGGATATCTGGTGCGAGCGTGTTTTTATGCCGGATACCGATATGGAAGAATTGATGCGTGAAAACAGCATTAGGCTGTTTTCTCTGGAAAGTCGGGATGAGATTAACACCTTTGATTTTATCGGCTTTACTCTGCAATACGAGCTTAGCTATACAGCAGTTTTGAATATGCTGGAGCTTTCAGGACTGCCTCTTAGAACAGCGGACAGACAGGACAACCATCCCCTTGTAATCGGAGGCGGTCCCTGTGTCTGTAATCCCGAGCCGGTTGCTGGTTTTTTTGATTTATTCGTGCTGGGCGAGGGGGAGGAGGTCATCCTCGAGATTATCGATTTATATCGCCGTCATAAAGATAAAGGATATAAAAAGGCGGCCTTTTTGCACGATGCAGCTCAAATAGAGGGCGTATATGTGCCGTCGCTCTATGAACCCGACTATAATCGGGACGGTACGATTAAGTCTGTCACCCCGCTTGACGGCGCACCCCCCAAGGTTCGCAAGCGTATAATAAAGGATTTAAATACATCATATTATCCCGACAAATTTGTGGTTCCGTTTATAGATATTGTCCACGACCGCGCCATGAGTGAGATTTTCCGCGGTTGTATACGCGGCTGCCGTTTTTGTCAGGCGGGCTTTATATACCGGCCTGTTCGCGAAAAGTCGCCCGAGACAATCAACGCCCAAAGCCGCGCCCTGTGTGAAAGTACCGGATATGAGGAGTTTTCGCTTTCGTCGTTATCCACCGGTGATTATTCCGAAATTGAACGCCTGATTCCGATGCTGCTTGACTGGGCGGAGCGAAAGCAGACAAACATATCGCTGCCCTCTCTCAGGATTGACGGCTTTTCTGAGGAGCTTGCCCAAAAGCTGAATGTTCTGAGAAGAAGCGGCTTGACATTTGCGCCCGAAGCGGGCACCCAGCGGTTGAGAGATGCCATCAATAAGAATATTTCAGAGGAGGAAATTCTTGAAACCGCCCGCAAAGCCTTTTCCTCCGGTTGGACTGCGGTTAAGCTGTATTTTATGATGGGGTTGCCGACAGAGACAATGGAGGATGTCGCGGGTATCGCGGATTTGGGGCAGAAGATAGTTGATTGCTATTACGCCAATCCGGTCAAACCCAAGGGCAAAGGAGTCAGCGTTTCTGTCAGTGTATCCTGTTTTGTACCCAAACCTTTCACCCCGTTCCAGTGGGAACCCCAGGATACGGTTGAAATTCTTGAGCAAAAGCAGAAGCATCTTCGTGCCTCGATAACCACAAGAAAAATTACTCTTAACCGGCATGATGCCTCCACAAGCTTTTTGGAGGGGGTATTCGCTCGGGGGGACCGCCGCCTTTGCGGGGTTATAGAAGAAGCGTTTCGCCGCGGGTGTAAGCGGGATGCATGGCCGGAACATTTTAATATTGGCACATGGTTGAGTGTGATGGCGGATTTAAATATTGAGCCCCCTTTTTATGCTAACAGGCGGCGGGATTATGATGAAATATTTCCATGGGATCATCTCGATTACGGTATCAACAAATCATTTTTAATTGATGAAAACCGCAAGGCTCATCAAAGTATAACAACCCCTCATTGCCGTATAGCTTGTTCGGGCTGCGGAGCGGCTGTTTGGAAGGGAGGGGTCTGCGTTGATGAAAGAAATTAGGATATTTTTTCGTAAATGCGGGCGGGCAAAATATATTTCCCATCTCGATTTGATGCGCACCATGACAAGGGCGGTCAGGCGGGCAGGAATACCCGTGTGGTATACACAGGGGTTTAACAAGCATCCTTATATTACATTTGCCGCTCCGTTATCCCTGGGATTTGAGGGGCTGACCGAAAGTATGGATATAAAGCTGATACAGGATATCGGCATGGAGGATATTGTCGCGGATATGAATTCTGTGCTCCCTTCCGGAATTGAGGTGTATTCGGCGGCGGAGCCTGTTATGAAGGCGGGGGATATCGAAAAAGCGATATATAAGCTTACGTTCTCGATTAGATTGAAGGATTTTGCCGCCTTTATTGAGCAGGACAGCATTACGGCGGAAAAGCGTACAAAAAAAGGAGGGCTGCGGCTCATAGAGCTGAAACCCTTTATCGAGCAGGCGAACATATCCGAAAATGAGGACGGTTCAGCCGTGATGGAGGTAACCCTGCCGTGCGGCAGCACTCAAACAATAAATCCATTGTTGATTGTATCGGTCTGTAACAAGTTTTTTGCAGATAAGGGACTGCAGAGTCACATATTTTGTGATGTACTCAGACTTGATTTGTTGGACGGTCAAGGTAATTCATTTAAATAATAGTATAATATAAAAAGTATAATCGGGCATAATTGGAGATGGGAAGGAGCGAGTGTTATGCCCGATTTTATTCAAATCAGAAGCCTATATAAAATATATAATCCGGGTCCGAATGAGGTTAGGGCGCTGGACGGAATATCTCTTGATATTGAGCAGGGCGAATTTTTGGCAATCGTGGGGCATTCAGGCTCGGGAAAATCCACCTTGATGAATATGCTGGGTTGCCTTGATGCCCCGACATCGGGCGAATATTTGCTGGAGGGAATTGATATAGCCACATTATCGGATAACAGAATTTCAAATATCAGAAACTGCCATATAGGTTTTATTTTCCAAGGGTTTAACCTTATTCCATGTCTTGATGCGATTGAAAATGTTGAGCTGCCGCTCATTTATCGCGGAATGAGGCGCGAAAAACGCCGCCGACAAGCAAAGGAGAGCTTGGAGCGGGTCGGACTTGCAAACCGCCTCAATCACCGACCTGCCGAAATGTCCGGAGGGCAGCAGCAGAGGGTTGCCATTGCACGCGCTATTGCTTCACATCCCCCCTTAATTCTTGCGGATGAGCCCACCGGCAATCTTGATGCCGCTTCGGGGCGGGATGTAATTGATATTCTGCTCAATCTGAATTCTGAGGGGCATACGGTGATTCTGATCACCCATGACACTGAAATTGCCAAGCTGGCAGGCCGCATTGTACAAATAACCGACGGACGTATAAAATCCGATACTTATCACGGTTAATGAGTGATAAGTATCGGATTTTATACTAATCTCAATTATAAAAGCCGATAAAATGGAGTGATGCGTTCCTAATACTAATTTAAATTAAATTAGTATAAGAAGAACGCGTTCTGAACGATAATTTTATCGGCGCTTTTATTTGAGATTAGTATTATATGGTCGCTTCGCGTACAGAGTTTTATAGTAAAAATGCTATCCTTTGGCTCCCTCTGACGAGGGAGCTGTCTCCCGCAGGCGACTGAGGGAGAGACCACACACAAATTGATTGAAAGCATCAAATCAACAATATCCCTAAAACCCGAGGCAAGCACATCCAGCATAATTCTGCTGTTTCGTCCTAGATTGTGCTATTCTCTCCCTCCACCGCGTTGCGGTCCCCCTCCCTCGTCAGAGGGAGGCTTAGGGCTCGATTTATATATAAAAATGCTATCCTTTGGCTCCCTCTGACGAGGGAGCTGTCGCCCGCAGGCGACTGAGGGAGAGACCACGCACAAATTGATTGAAAGCATCAAATCAACAATATCCCTAAAACCCGAGGCAAGCACATCCAGCATAATTCTGCTGTTTCGTCCTAGATTGTGCTATTCTCTCCCTCCACCGCGTTGCGGTCCCCCTC
>JAQUHC010000064.1:0-5122 GCA_028683785.1 Oscillospiraceae bacterium | reverse complement strand
CCTCGTCAGAGGGAGGCTTAGGGCTCGCTTTAATAGGGATTAAACAATAGATATGGATATTATCTATGTATATAAATTAAATTAGGAACCCGCAAATTCATTGCTCCCAGAGGGTCGCTTCGCTGCCATATACTTCTTGGCAAATAAAGTCATAAACATCCCTTGCCGTGTCGTGAATTTGTTTAATGCTATCGGGGGCAAGCCTAAGTTCTATATCCGAAGGGTACCGGGTTTCAATATACAGACGGTTCATTTCGGCAGTATCATCAAGCCATTTTCTGAAATAACGATTGCTGCGGGAAGCCTTTCGGCAAAGCCATGTCAGGTTATGGCCGTCAACAAGCATACCCGTTTGATCGATTATATATGCTTTAAATGCCTTTTCCAGACACTGCTGACAATGAAACCCGGCAATTTCATAGCATTGTTCCTGCTCGATAAGCAGCCGGGCGGCAAGCAGGTCGCGGGCGGCGATCTCCAGCCAGTCAAAATAATTACGGCTGTCGGTTCGGTGCTTAGTCTGCCGCATAAAGCACCCTCCCTGTCCGACGAATCTGTGATGCAAAGCTCATTTTATTTTTTAGCAGCCGTTCCCATTCGTCAACGGTATAAACAAGGACATCAAAGGGCAAATCTGATTCCAGATTGACATATATCATATGCTCAATTTGGCGGGAATCCCCCTCGCTTATAACGGCGCAGAGCTTGACTGAAGACATAACACCTTCGGGATTGTGCTTTTCGCTGAACAAGATTATTTCTCGCGGAGAGGCTAAACGAATGATATCATCTCGCAACTGATTTAGATTGTTCTCCGGGTTCATATCCAATCCCTCCATAATTTTTGATAAGCGGCAAGAGCAGAGCCCTTGCCCTACATTTATTAAATCACCTAATTAGCATTTACGATTTTGCGTACATATTGTCACAAAATATGCACCGCATGACGAATAGTTATATCCATGAAATCTAATCTTTTTTCTTTTAGGCAATTCCAAAACTATCATCACCTATATTATATAAATAGCATTTTTATAATTATACCACAAAAGAATTGTGTATACAAAAAGGCTATGCAATCGTTTGATACCAATAAGCGACCGACGAATAATCATCGGTCCGCGGGGCGCATTGTGTCGTAGTCTCATTCCAGCCGATGTTCATGACTGTAACCCTGAGATCACTCTCAAATCGGATAGGATCCAATAAATGCCAGCGATAGCCCATAAAGCTGTCGTGCATGCTTCCCTGCGTCCCGTCGGAATGAACGACCGAATACATGCCGGCATAAGGGGTCGAATAGGTATGATAACGTCCGTTTACACAAAATGCGTAGGAGCCGCATAAATAATCTTCCGTGCCGGTATAGTTGATCGTCGGATGGGTAAGGTCGTCGCCGTCTATAAAGAATTTAAACTCGCCCTCGACCCAACATGAGTTGTTTTTGTTAAGCTTTGCAAACAATGCGGTGCCTACATACTGACCTTTGCCCTTGATTCCGTCGATCACCACATACGGCTCATTGAGCGCAACCGGCTTTTTCTCTCTGTACGCGGCGTGAAAATAGGACGCTTCTTCCGGCAATTCCGTTAAAGTGTAAGTGATCTGGTAAAAATGTCCGAGCGGTACGGTACCTACATTTTCCACCGTAATACGGCACCGCGTGCGGAAGGGCATCTGCCAATAGCAGCTCATACCGCGGCAGGGCGCCACCACCACGGGAATCGAGTTCAGTATCGGAAAATTGCCGTCAAAATGGTTGACGTTTGATGGGATTCCATAAGCAAAAAAAGCGTTCAGCGGGCATTCGACAGATGCATAATCCAAATCATCCCAATAGAAACGGATCACCAATTCGGACCCGATGTGTCCGCCGAACCACATGCTGTTGATCATTCCGCAGTCCCTGATGTCTGCGATAACGGCCGTTTCGCCGGGGGCGATTTCAATGGCTTTTCCGCCGTCCCTTCCGCCGCCGCCTTTTTCGCCCGTCTTATTTTCCGCGGATATTGAGCGCGTCTTTGCATTTGACAGCAGATAAAGACCGTCCAGACGGTTGTTGAGCTTGTTGATCATTTTGCAGCCCTCCGTATTTTTCAGTTTTTATTTATCAATCCCATGGAGCAGGCACTTTTTTCGCGAATTCTTTGTAAAACTCCGCAAGATACTTGCCCGCTGGCTTTACCGTTCCATCTTCTTTTATAAGTCCGTTTTTGCGTTCTATAACAACTATATTGGTCACGGGTGGATAATCATAGATGCACCACTGGTAGCTTCCGAGGATATTATATCCTTCCTCATAAAGTGTCCTAAATGCGGGAAGATATCCCTCATATACCTTTAGCTGATAGGCTTCATCCTCTACGCCATTTTTATCTTCGGAGGGATAACCCCATTCCTGCAGCATAAACGCACCTTTTTTACCATTCCAAAATGTGTCGGCGGCCGTTCGCCACGAGTTCGCCACACGGGAGGACGGCAAATCGGACGGAATATATCCGTGGAAAGAGCCGACCTGAGAAGTAATGCCGATTTTATTCAGCTTTTCAATTTTGAAACCCGTACCTATACAGGTGACATGCTTTGGAGCCAACTCATTTTGAAGCTTAGGATACATCGTCTTTATAAAGGTGTCAAGATATCCGCCCGATCCAAGATCTCCCCAGGGGTAATTAGCTTGGATATCGGGATCCGGCTCGTTAATTAAATCCCACATCAATATCCGTCCGTCATTTTGGAACGGCTCCACAATTCCGCGTATAAATCTCAGATTATCTCCCATGTTTTCAGAGATTGCAGGGTCTCCTCCATATAGACACATCAAAAGCTTAACTTTATTTTTCCCCGCAATTTCAACAAAATTACACAACTTTAGCAAGGTCTCGCTTCTGGGCGTGTACCCCTGAAGCCGCAGCGGTTCTTTGAAGATGGTAAATGCACGGATCGTGTTTACATTCAGCTTTTCGGTGAAATCCTTAAAATCGGCGGTCCATTCCTTGGTAAAATCGGACTGACTCCAGTCGTTGCCCCAGCATTTATACCTGTTAAAGTAATTTGCGCCGCGAAGCATCATCGGCTTGATGTCACTGAGTGCGGTGATGCTTGATTTTGGAACCGTATACGACGATGAAGGCGGTTGAATGCTAAGCGTACCTTCCCACAAAACCGTTCCAGCACTGTTTTTGATAGTTCCGTCAAGATTTCCTTTGAAAGAAGCATCGATCCACAGAGTTTCATAAACGACCTTTGTATTCATATAAATTAACCCGATTTCTCTTTTTACCGCCTTACCGTTTTCCTTATAATATAAATAGCTGTCTTTCACCGCAACCTTATTGTTGTTTGTAATCTTAAAATAAACAAGTCTTCTCGTAAGATCATTATCCTGTCTCAAAATATCGGTTGCCTGTTTTTCATAGGATAATGATATTTTATTGTTCGATTTTTCGGTCGTAGAAGCAGTCGCCACCGTCGTCTCTGATGTACCGGATGATCCTGTGAGTATCACCTCGTCTGTATCCTCTGAAGATTCATCAGATCCAGTATCCTCCGTGGCGGTTCTGCTCTCATCCGATGTAGTCCCGCTTTCTGATGCCGAAGTTTTCCCTATTGAGTTCGGCGGCTTGCTTGCGCAAGCCGCCAGGCCCATCATGAGAAATGCCACCGTTAAGACGGCCAGTATTTTCTTCACGAAACTTTTCTCCTTCCGCGAATAAGCAACGCCATACATCCCGCACTGATAATAACTGCGACAAGCGGCCATACCGCAATCGGATCTCCGGTAGCCGGTATATCCGTTGAACTTCCGCTCTTCTCAGCTATCATGAAAATACCCATTAGCTTTGTGGTTACATTTAAAAGCCCGTCCTCTGTGAAGGAATCAATCAGGGTCAATGTTCCGTCGTCGGCGAGATAATAAATGACTGCATCTTCCGCGCCGATTGTTGAAGGGATCGGAAAAGAATACACGATATCTTCTGTTAGTGAAACAGGAAAACCATATAAAGTTAATTGCACATCATAGGCCTCCCATTTAGGCGAAACGCTTTTCATATAGCCTGCTACAAAATCATAATCGGTACCGGCGGTTATTTCAGTAACATTTAACACGGTATCTGCGTCAAGATTCCCTGTTACTTTGACATTGGTTGCTCCGTCTGTTAAGGTAATTTCGGCATCATCCTCCGGATCCGTCTGGCCGCCGGTTTCTTTGTCGGGATCTTCCTCTTCCTCGTCCGGTTTTGCCGCCTCTGTCCCAATAAACAAGTATTCAACATCAAAATCTGATCCGTCGTAATTCATGTCATGAAAGCTAAGAACGACCCAAAATGTATGCGTACCCGGCGTTTCAAAGACCGTGTCTAAATCAATGGTACGCATTCCGAGATCGGAATTCATAGCCGGATTGGAGAACATGGGTATGCTCCCGACATCTTCACACAGTAAAAGCTCAATCACATCGTTTTTTCCGAAATCCGCTTTGAAGTATAATTTTGAATATATAGATGTATCAAGGGTTACTTGGTAACCGATACGCTGATAGAAATCCGCTTCGCTGTCATCCGTCCAATTGAATTTAACGTTGAAAGCTGTTCCATCATACTCATTGGCCTCGCCTGTGGTTATGATTAAGGGACAGTTCGCATCAAGATTATTAAAGTTCTGAGAAACAACTGTACCGGCTGTGTTTTTGCCAAAATAATTCCACTTGCTTTTTTGAGCGCCTATATCAGCCGACCAGCCGATATCTGAGGCGGCGGTGCTGTTAGCTGGGTCAGCAGCTTCATTTCCTATAAAAAGATAATTGAAACTGAACCCATGACCAATCTTTCCTCCGTCGATAAGGGTCATAGCAATACAAAATGATTGAACCCCGCCTTCAGGAAATGTTTCTCTGAGATCATATTTTTTTATTGTGCTTTCGGTGATCGTATCCAGTAATGATGTATCTGATATACTGTTGCCAATTCTCAACTCTATCCATGTGTTTGCAGCATATCCGGATGTGTCAATATATAAATAAGGCGTTTCATCTACATCAATAACTACATTGCGGCCGATAGCTTGGAAAGGCTCAGCCTGCGATCCGGAGGGGAATGAAAGCTTTGCCGTAAAGCCCGCG
>JAQUHC010000063.1 GCA_028683785.1 Oscillospiraceae bacterium | reverse complement strand
TAAAGGGGCGACCTACCTTGCGGTGTACGGCCGCCCCTTTATTTCTTAAATTATTACTCTTAACGATTATTTGGTAAGCAGAAAGGTAAGACCATAGAATGACAAAACGATGGGTGGCAATGCTCTCAATTGTTGCGCTACAGCTTTTTGTTTCGGCCTGTGCGAAAAGAGATGGGGCATCTGTTGTGTTAACAGAGTCTTCCCTTAATAAAACAAATCCGACCGCGGCGGTTACACACTCCAGTGAGGTTAAAAAGGATCACCTTATTCCGGCGGAGGTTACCATGGACAATATACAAGATACGGCGAAGCAATTGGGAATAACAAATGAAATGTTAATTAAATCAATTGTTTCCAAGGGGAATTCGGTTCGCGTTGCCAACGTGATTAGAAAAGGTATGCGCGCAGAGGATATTACAATTGGTGTTATTGGAGGTTCGGTTACGGCAGGCACCGCAAGTACACGCGGGAATGCGTATGCGAATGTAATCCAAGAATGGTTGAAGAGCACCTTCCCGGAAAGTCGGATCAATTTGATAAACGCGGGGAAAGGCGCAACCAATTCGATGGTAGGCGTCCACAGAATCCAGCCTGATTTGCTCTCAAGAAAACCCGACCTGGTGGTAGTGGAATACGCTGTCAATGACGGCAGCAACACCGACATTCAGGAGGCTTATGAGAACATTATTCGCAGGGTATTAAAATCAGGGGCTGCCGTCATACTTCTGTTTATTAACCGTGAGCATGGAGAAAGCGTTCAGGACACTCAGGAGAAAATCGGTAAGCACTATGATCTGCCCATGATTAGTTTCAGGGATTCCGTTTATCCATTAATAAAGGATAGCACTATTGCATGGTCATATTATGCAGCCGATAATGTCCATCCCAATGATACCGGACATGCCATGCTCGGAACGTTGGTCAATCATTACCTTGCCTTGGTATATTCTGATATTGAGAATGTCAAAACCGTGGCGCCTTCTATTGCCAACCCGTTAATCTCAGATAGCTATGAAAATGCTACAATGTACGGTGCCTCGGGATTAAAGCCGACTTCTATCGGAAGCTTTGAGGTGGTTCCTTCTCCTACATATCAGTTTAAAAACGGCTGGCAGACCATAGGTGGTACAAAGCCGATAGTGTTTGAGATAAGTAAATGCAAGATTTTGCATCTTATGATACTTAAGAATCCTGACGAAAATGCGGGAAAGGTTCGAGTTACAGCGAATAATAGTACTACAATCATCAATTCCCGATTCCCTGGAGGTTGGGGGAAATATGCGGAAGCAGTCAAAATTTACTCGGGCAATACAGAAGATAAGGTTATTGTAACGGTGACACCGGAGCCTACTGATGAGGAATCAACTCTCACGCTGCTTCGGGTCATGGTTTCATGATTAATAGAAATATAGAATACGGATTTTGAATATAGGGCTTAACAGATATAAAACCAGGAAAGGAAATTGATAATAAAATGAAAAAGATAATAAACATTTTAGCTGTTTGCTTTATTATTGTTGTGATAGCAGGCTGTAATGACAAAACTCCCAGCAGCAAGGTCACCAGCAACATATCAAGTGAAAACAAAGACGGCATTGCCGCCACCGGTTCGAAATATGCCCAGGGCATTACTATGTCAAAACTTGAAAACAAAAAAATAAAAATAATGGTTAACCAAGGCATGGATTTTCTTAAAAGTATGGATTCGGAGGATGCACCGAACACAACATTAAACACCCTAAATACATGGAAAGCTACCTATGGCACCGACGCCGAGCTTGAGGTTGTAAACTGGGACGATTTCAGCACCTACCTTGCGACAGCAGCGGCTGCGGATATGATGCCGGATGTCGTTATCGGTGGACAGGTTTGGTTCCCCTCTTGGCCTGCAAAAAACCTGGTGCAGAGCCTGGATGAGTTTGATGAATACCTGGATTTGGACGATCCGATGTGGCGCAAAGATATTATGGACCAGTTTAAATGGAATGATAAACACTATGTCGCGTATGCCCAGGTGCCTGAATACTTTTATATTTGCTACAATAAAACAAAATTTGAGTTGGTGGGTGAAACCACCCCGCTGGAGCACTGGAAAAACAAGAATTGGAACTGGACACAATTTGTTAAAACGGCGAAAAGCATGTCCGACCCTGATAATGATGAGTATGGTTATACCGGCTGGAATCTTGCGGCAGGTAAAGCGATCTATCCGATGATAAAAATAGACGGTAAAAACATCACTTCAAATGCAACCTCTCAGGAAGTGGTCAGATGGTTTACAGAGCTTAATAACCTCCATAAAACCGGTACTATCCGCACCGACAATGATCGAGCAAACTTCCTGCAACTCTTCCCGGCGGGGAAGGATGCGATGATAAGCATTTCTCCGGAAGAGTATATCCGCATGAGACTCAAGCTGGATATTACCGGCGGGGATGAGTTTGAGCTTGCACCGTTCCCGATATTTGATCCGAACGGAGAAACCATGTCAAAAACCACCGTAAACATCTATGGCTTATCAATTACATCAAAAGCGCAGAATCCCGAGGGTGCGGCGGAATATATCCGTCTAAACTTCAAGATCATCAACAATATTGAAGATTCATTCGGTGAATTGGGACGCTTTGGCAAATTACTTAACAAGGATGAAAAATCAGCTATTATCGAAGCGAATAAAACACCGGTTATGGCTAATTACCTTTCCGGTTTTGGTAAAGCATACTTATTGTTTCAGGATAATGTGGGTGAAACAATTTATTCGCCAACCAAGGAAGGCTCCATAAAGTCGCTATTAGACGCATATGACCCGTTGCTCAAAGCGGAAATAAAAGAGTTTACAGATTCCTTGACCGCAAAATAACAGGAGGGATTGCGGGAAACAATTTATGGTTTCCCGAATTTCTCTCCATCAGGCTGAAAGGAAGAATCTAATGAAAATAAAGCATTTTCGATGGTTGAGCTTTGTCTTGGCGGCAGCATTGTTATTCACCGGATGTGGTTTGGGAAAAGAGAACAGCAGCGACATTTCCACCAATTCGTCGGTAAAATCTTCACAAACCACCACGGTACCCACTAACAGCTCAGAAATTATTATTGACACACCGGATATTAGTAGTGAAGAGGTGAGTGGGAATAAGGAAAAGGGTAAATTCCCGCTGTTTTCGAATCAGATCGATTACTCTAAAGGAGAAAATATTCCTCAAGAAGAAGAGTATCTGAGTTATCTTGCAATGCTAAAGTTTAGGCATGAATTCAAGGACATGATTAACCATAAATCAGAAGTCGCTGCAGTCCGATTGGTTAAATTAGGCGTGTTTGACAAGACCAAAAATTTTTATCCGGATAAAACATTAACGGTTATCGAATTTTTTAAATATTTATTTATAACAGCCGGATTGGATATAAAGAACAAGGATGACGCTGCTTTAATTGAATTGGCAAAAAGCTCTAAGCTGATTGAGGATGATGATTTCAAAGATTTCAATCATGAGCTTACCAACCAAGAGCTTGCATATTTGGTCGATAAGGCGGTTGCTGACCGCTCCAACACCGGGCAATTTGCAATGATGATCAGCGATTTCAGCAGCGTTTCAGATAAAATGAAGAGAAGCGTACTGCAGGTGGTTGGTCTTGGTATTCTCGAGTGTAACGGTAAATTTCAGCCAAAGAAGGCAACAACCAGGGCGGTTGTGGCGGATGCTTTATACAGGCTGGTCAATACAGGTTATCGTGTAGTCCTCCCTTATGAATTGGGTGAAAGCTATAATGAGGATACAGATATCCTTTTAGTAAAATCCGAATATATAGAGAATCCGGGCGGAATACAGCTTGGTCTTTCATCGGGTTATAATAAACAGGATATTACATTTGATTTATTTGGCAAGCGCCCCATCGACCGTGTTGAGTTTTATAAATGGAGAACCATCGAGACCAAAAAAGGGAAATACAACTTTGGGACATTTTACAATGATCTGGAGGCTCATAAGCTGGGGAGTACCGTTATTTCCTGTGTGGATATCAGTGCCAATTTGAACTGGAATCCCGATTTTGCAATGAGCAATATTCCCGAGTTTTATGAGCAGGATATTACAAATAAAGCAACCCGTACAGCCGCAAAGCAATTTCTTTATTCTTTTGTACAGGAAATGATGAAGGCGGTTTATGGCGATGTTATTTTGTCAATTGATTATGAGCTTGACTGGCAGCAAAGATTGTCGGGAGTTTCTGAAGCTCACAGAAGCCGTGCGGCTATATTTGCGGACTGGTATGTTGAAGCTTGCAATGTCGCAAGAGAAGCCGCCAAAGCAGTGGGTGCGGCAGATCGTCTTAAGCTGATGGTCATTTATAACAATGTCACTGATCATCATAAGCTTGGTATCAAGGAAAATGAATGGATGAAAAAACTGGGGCAAGCATCCGATTATATCGGGATTGATAGCTATCAGTTCCCTCAGGATAAAAGTGACCCATCAATAACTCTGCAAAACATCCGTTTCCTTATAAATAACTATTCGTACGGTAAACCGGTCATGATGGTGGAGAACGGACTTGTTGCGAAATGGGATGAGACGGAAAAGAATAAGACGACGGGTTTATCCACCCTTCAAGAACAGGCTAAATATTTTCAAAATCTGTTTCGAGAATTCCAGTTTGCGCTGGAAAGAGGAGATTTCATAAATAAGAATTTATCCGGTTTCCTCATATGGCAGCTCATGGATACAACCGAAGTCGGAGCACTCGGACTTCTCGACATCAAAGGAATCGAAAAACCATCTGTTAAAACAGTGCAGGAAGGTTTTAAATCCATAGAAAAGCAGAGACAGTTTAACCCATCTGTCCTAACCAAAGTTACGGATGCTACATACGGGGCGGATATTAAGGTTGAGAGCGGAACAACTTATGAGAAGCTTACCTATATAACACGCAACTGGAATGGAAAAGAGAATGGGACCTTCCGCATTAAGCTGAAAAACCCGGGTACAGTTTTTATAACCGTCAACGGTGACAACCATTATGTAATTGACCGTATGGCAGATATCCATGAAATCCCTATTAAGGACGCCCTTAAAAAGGGAAATAATGTTATTGACATTTATTTTGGCTCGGAGAAAACACCATTTGAACAGTCAGTTTTAAAGGTATTGCTGCATTGAAAAAATAACCATTAAACATACAAGGTTGGGGTGGACATATGCATCCATCCCAACCTTGTATGTCAGAGCGACAACTACTAATACCAATTTCAATTAGAAAGACGACAAGATAAAATGCTTAACAAAAACTATATACGCAAGTTTTTGCTGACATTTTGCCTTTCTTTCTAATTTGGATTGGCGAAATAGAATTAATACTAATCTCAATAATAAAAGCCGATAAAATGGAGTGATGCGTTCTTTAAAGAAGAACGCGACTTGAGCGACAATTTTATCGATCCTTTTATTTGAGATTAGTATAACAGTGAATACAGGGAGGAATACCATGTTTACAAATCATATAGACTACAGCCGTGGTGGAGACTTACCAAAGTTTGAAGCATATCTCAACTATAATTTGTATGTGAACCAGCGGCATGAATATCAGGATATGCGGGGTAATGACGCCGAGGTGGCGGCTGTCAGATTGGCTGAAAAAGGGATAATTAAAAAAACCAGTTGTTTTCGTCCCAACGACCCGGCAACTGCAACCGAATTTCTTCTCGGAATACTCAAGCTGAAAGGACTCGCTGCCCGGGAGCTTGAAGCAAACAAGGTTGTCCAATTGGCCACACTTTGTGGTTTGGTGGATGAGGGAATGTTTGATAAGCCCGGCTTGCACCTACTTACAATGGAAGAACTTGCTGTTATCATAGACCGCGCCCTTGAGAAATTAGAAAATGTTAATCAATATGCCATGATGCTGGCGGATTATTCGGAAATTGCGGATGATAAAAGGGAAAGCGTATTGCAAGCCATCGCACACGGAGTGTTGGAGTGCTCCGGTGTATTCCACCCAAAGGAGTACGCTTCAAGGGCGAATGCCGCCAATGCCCTTTATCGGCTTGCCAATCCCGGGGCAAGGGTCATCTTACCCTATGATATTGGTAACGGGTATAGGGAAGATACGGATGCCTATCTTGTAAAATCGTCATATAAGCAGAATCCCGGGGGCATTCAACTTGGTACTTGGTCAAGGTATAACCATCAGGATCAAACCTTTAAGCATTTTGGCAAGCGCCCGATTGACAGGGTGGATTTTTATAAATGGGTAAATATCGAAAAAGAAAAAGGCGTCTATACAATGCCTTCATTCTTCAATGATAAAAAAGCGCACAAATTTGCAAATACCATTGTAACCTGTCTTGATTTAACGGCAAATCTTGTATGGAACGAGAGGTTTTCTAAAAGCAATATTCCGGAGTTCTACGAACAGGATATCACAAATCCGGAAACCCGTGCCGCAGCTGGAAAAATGCTTTATACCCTGGTGCAGGAGTTGATGAAGGCGGTAAAGGGCGATGTAATTTTTACATTTGACTATGAGTTGGATTGGCAACAGATGTTTGAGGTGGTTTGTGATGATACCTTCAAGCGCATGGAGATTTGGGCAGATTGGTATGTGGAAGCTTGCGGCATTGCACGTCAGGCAGCAAAGTCGGTTGGCGCCGCAGATCGCTTTAAAATAATAATAATATATAATAATATTACAGAAGTCTGCAAGCTGGGCGTTAAATATAACGAGTGGCGGTTAAAATGTGCCGCAGTATCAGATTTCGTGGGGATCGACAGCTACAATTACTTTCCAGCCGACCGTACCGATCCGGCGGCGACCATTCAAAACGCTCGCTTTTTAATTAACAACTATTCCGGTGGTAAGCCGGTCATGATGATCGAAAATGGTACCAGAGGCAATTCCGACACAATGGATGAGTTTTTGGGTATAACAACGCTTGAAGTACAAAAGAGATATTACGAAAATCTGTTTCGGGAATTTCGTTTTGAATTGGAAAAGGGCAGGTTTCTCAACCACAATCTCGCCGGGTATCTTTTCTGGGATCTGATAGATGGTGCCGAGCAGGGAGAGTTCGGTGTGCTGGACTATTCCGGGAAAGAGAAGCCGGCAGCCCGAGCAATTCGTGGCGGAATTCGATTACTGGAAAAGCAAAAGCAATTTAATCCGTCGTTACTTATTTGCACCCAACCTGCCGGAGATAAGCCAACGATTGCGGTTGAAAGCGGCTGTACTTATGAGAAGCTTACATATGTAACTAAAAGCCTGCAAGGTAAGAAAACGCTGAAAATTGAATTGGAAGATCCCGGAACGGTGCTTATTTCTATTAATAACACGGTTAATCTGTCAAGCAGTCAGATGCAGACAACCCACATATTTAGTCTGAGCGAGGGTATTGATAAAAGGTTTAATGTTATCGATGTCTACTTTGGCGCTGAGCAGATACCCATGAATCAGAAAGTTTTGCTGTTTGAGCTGAGCGATTAGTATAAAATATCGCAAGGGATTATAGGTTGAAAGAAATTCTTCTTTCAACCGGGTTTTGTGCTCTTCTGCTGTAAATCGTGGCAGAATCTTTGGCGGCGCCGAAATCGCACAACTCCCCAACGGCTGAAAGGAATGGAGCTTTCTATGAATAATAATGCTAAAAGGTGTTTGGTGATTGTTCTATCTATGATACTTTTGTTTGCAGCATGCCACGCCGGAGAGCAGGTATCCGATACCGATTCTTTCTCCTCCAAAACCCCTAATACCGTAAACACCTCGGTCAATTCAGGAATTTCTACTTCAACTTTTTATATGGATGAATCAACTGCATCATCCGGCAGTACAGGTGGTTCAAGTGGTATAGATGTAAGCACAAGCCGGTCGGAGACAGGCACCGGAATCAATACAAACCGAGGAACAGCAGATTTCAGGCAGTTTTCAAACACTATTGACTATACCGGCGGCGGTAAGAGCAAAAAAGGCGAGGACTATTTAGATTACAAGAAATATGCAGCCGGTCGCCATGAGTTTAAGGATATGATAGGGCACGAATCAGAGGTTGCGGCGGTGCGGCTGACCGATATGGGAGTTTTCCCAAAAACAACGAATTTCGGGCCATCCGGTTCGGTTACAGTCGTAAATTTTATAAGGTATTTGTTCGCAGCCGCCAATATTACCAAGGGTTCGGCCACAGACAGCCAACTCATAAAGCTGGCAGAGAGCAACAAGCTTATTGAAAAAGGTATTATAGGCGACTACAACATCAATATTACCAATGAACAGCTGGCGTATATTATCGACAGGGCAGTGGCCGACCGGGATAATGTCAGCCAGTATTCCATGATGATAAAGGATTTAAGCAGTATTGACAGCCGCTTAAAGCAGGGAGTATTGCAAGTGGTCGGCTTGGGCATAATCGAGTGCTCAAACGGGTTGTTTCAGCCTAAAGCCGCCGCTAAAAAATCTGTTGTTGCGGATGCATTATACCGCCTTGTAAATACCGGAGCCAGGGTCATAACACCATACGATCTCGGGGAACTGTATAAGGACAACAAAAATTCATACCTTGTAAAATCATCATATAAGCAAAACCCCGGCGGCATACAGTTGGGGTTCTATTCCAATTATAATTTTCAGGACATGACCTTTACCACTTTTGGTAAAAGGGCGGTTGACAGGGTTGAGTTTTACAAGTGGACAGCCATGGAAACCTCAAAAGGCAATTATAATTTCAAGACTTTCGGAAATGATCTGGCAGCTCATAAAATGGGAAACACCGTTATATCCACAATTGATATTAGTGCAAATACTACTTGGAATTCCCAGTTTGGAGCAAGCAATATTCCATCGTTTTATCCTCAGGACATTACTAACAGCATCACGCGCGCCGCTGCAAAAAAGTTTTTATATGCGTTTGTGCAGTCCATGTTGAAAGCAGTTCACGGCGATTATATTCTCGCAATAGATTACGAGCTTGACTGGCAGCAGGCGCTTTGGAATACCGAAGCCGGAATCAGGCGAGCAAAATTATTTACAGAATGGTATGAGGAGGCATGTTCGGTTGCCAGAGACGCGGCAAGAGATATCGGCGCCAGCGATCGACTAAATATTATTGTTATCTACAATAATATTACATCGCTTCATTTGCGAGGAGCAAATAAAAACAGTTGGATGCTAAGGCTTGCGGCTGCGTCGGATTATGTTGGTATCGACAGCTATCAATTTTATGACGATAAAACCGACCCGTCTTATACATTGCAGAATATCCGCTTTTTAATTAATAACTATTCTCTGAAAAAGCCGGTGATTATGTGCGAAAACGGGTTGGACGGTATTAAAAATCAAACCGATTCTGTGACCGGACTTTCATCTCTTCAGGTGCAGGCAAACTACTACAGGAACTTATTCCGAGAGTTTCGCTTTGCTTTAGAAAAGGGGGATTTTCTCAACAAAGACTTGAGCGGGTATCTTGTCTGGGAGCTTAAAGATAAAAATATCACCAGCGGGAAAGGAATAAAGGATTATAAAGGGGGCGACAAACCTGCCGTGCTGACCGTCAAGGAAGGGATAAAATCTATAGAGAAGCAAAAGCAATTTAATCCCTCGATATTGAATTCGGTCAGGGATGCTACTAGCGGTGCAGACATAGCCGTAAACAGCGGGGCGGCTTATGATAAGCTAACCTATATTACTCGTAACCACCCAAGCTCAAATGGGGGATCCCTTAATATCAGGCTTAAAAAGCCCGGCACAGTGTTCATTACAGTGAACGGCGAGGTTCATTATGTCAGCAAAACAATGAGCAGTTCACATTCCATATATATCTCTAAGGGTCTAGAAAGTGGATTCAATGTAATTGATATATATTTTGGATCTGAAAAAACGCCATTCACTCAACGAGTCGAATCAGTATCGTTGATATAACATCAAAGTATAATATGTAACGGAAGAGAGTGTATGATATGAGCTTTTCAAAAGATTTTGTCTGGGGCGCAGCCACTGCCGCATATCAGATTGAAGGAGCAATAGAAGAGGACGGCAAGGGCTTATCCGTATGGGATGTTGCATGCAGAAGAGAGGGCTATGTCAAACAGGGGCATACAGGACAGACTGCCTGCGATCATTATCATCGTTTTGATGGCGATGTGGATATTATGAAGCAAATCGGGTTACATGCATATCGGTTTTCCGTATCCTGGCCGCGGGTACTACCGGAAGGGATAGGGAGGGTTAATGAGAAGGGTCTGGATTTTTATGATCGATTGGTTGATGAACTTTTAAAGCATGACATAGAACCCTATCTAACGCTTTTTCATTGGGATTACCCTCATGAGCTGTTCAAAAGAGGCGGATGGTTGAATCCGGACAGCAGCCAATGGTTTGCCGAATATACCCGAGTTATTGTTGACAGGTTATCTGATAGGGTACATAACTGGTTTACTCTTAATGAACCGCAGTGTTTTATAAACTTTGGACATTTAACCGGAAGGCATGCACCATGTTTAAAACTAGAGCTTGGAGAAGCACTCTTGGCCTCTCATAATGCCCTACTTGCCCATGGTAAAGCCGTCCAAACCATTCGCCAATACGGAAAAACCCCCGCTAAAATCGGTTGGGCACCACAAGGGCATATTTCTTATCCGATCTCGGACAGCGAGGAGGATTTAAATGCGGCAAGAAAGAATATGTTTGCAATAAAACAAAAAAACCTGTCATCTAATACCTGGTGGATGGATCCTGTTTACAAGGGAGAGTATCCGGCGGACGGGCTGGAGCTGTTTGGAAATTCTATGCCGACCATCAGACAGGATGATATGAAGATAATTTCACAGCCTTTGGACTTTTTCGGTGCCAACTGCTATAATGGCTATCCGGTAAAAAGCGATGAAAACGGAAATTCGGTCTTTGGGGGCCGTGAGGTAGGACATCCTGAAAGTGTCGGGGAATGGCCGGTTACTTTTGATTGCCTGTATTGGGGTGCAAAATTCTTTTATGAAAGGTATGGCCTTCCGTTTGTTGTTGCAGA
>JAQUHC010000062.1 GCA_028683785.1 Oscillospiraceae bacterium | reverse complement strand
AGTGTATAAACCTAAATCAAAAAATGTCCTACTTTACATTTAAAACAATCAGGGGGCGGCTTATCGCATTTTTCTATGACCGGATGGAGCTAAACAATTCATTAGAGTTCAGACTGCCCTTTGGAAGACAGGAATTGGCCGATTATCTCGGAGTTGACCGAAGTGCTATGTGCCGAGAGCTGTCAAACATGAAAAGGGACGGGCTGATTGATTATAACGGCAGAAATATTAAGTGGATTGATAACAATAATAATCAGTATTAAATAAGGACTGCACTCAAAATTGAATGCAGCCCTAATGCAATAGCCATATTAATTACTGCTTTTTAATCTCAATCTTGCCGTTTACCACCTCAATCGCGCGGTCACATGCCGCAAGCGCGGCTTTACGATGTGAAACGCAGATGCAAGTCTTACCCTTTAATTCTCGAAGATTTTTTAATACATTTGCTTCTGTAGTTTCGTCCAGTGCCGAGGTCGCTTCGTCAAGCATGATTATAGGGGCTCCGCTTAAAACACCGCGTGCTATGGCTATCCTTTGCACCTGCCCCTCTGACAGTCCCAGCCCCCGTTCGCCGAGGATGGTGTCAATGCCGTCCGGCAGTTCGCTTATAAATTCTGAAATTTCGGCAACCTGAACAGCCTGCATAATCTGCTCTTCTGAAGCATCCGGATTGCCAAACATAATATTCTGCCTGACGGTGCCCGATAAAAGCATATTTCCCTGAGGTACATAGGTGAACAATGTTCTTGTGTATGCGCCAACATTAACCGGCCTATCGGCTGTTTCAAGGGACAGGCTTCCCTCCCCCGGCTCAAAAAAACCAAGCAACAGTTTTAACAGTGTGCTTTTGCCGATTCCCGAATGACCTGCAACGGCCAAAAATTCGCCCTTATTGATATAAAAATTTGCATGATAAAATACCGGCTCATCACCATATGAGAAAGACAGGTCGTCAATGGTTATGCCCTTCATGCTTTCATATAGCCCGGCAGCTTGGGTCTTTGTAATCGGAACGGTCTCTTCCTCAAGCAATTCAATCTCCATCAAGCGTTCCGCAGATGCCAGCATGTTATAATACTGAGGAGCAAAGCCTGACATATTTCTGAACGGGAGCTGAATTTGATTAACAATCTGTAAAAAAGCCGTCAGGGTTCCGAATGTGATAAGCCCCCGGGCAAGCCGCCATGAACCCCATGCAATCGCCACATAATAGCTTCCGGAAAAAAGCACATAAATTGCGGTTCGTGCAAGGTTGCTTATGTTATTTCGGCGCACCTTTTTCTTAAAATTAATATTTTGCAGAGATTTCAAGCGTTTTACTATCAGTTCACGAGCGCCGAATGATTGAATCATCATCCAGTTTTCAACACATTCCTGTATAAATGAACGGGTCTGACCGTCTGTCTCCTGACACTCTCGGTGTATCTTTTTCATTTTTTTGCCGTAAATCCGGCTAAATCCAAAAGCGCTCAAACCCACGGCAATCAATATCAATGTGAAAGTTACATCAATAAGCAGAAGCACTATGATACAAGCAGCCAGCCTTGTAATCATCGAAACCCAACGGGGAATTAAAGAGACCAGCGTATTTACAACCACAGAAACATCGCTTGTCATACGGTTCAAAATATCCCCCGAATGATAGCGGTTTACCTCCGGCCACCTTTTTTCAAACAAGCGTTTGAACACCGACTGGTTAATACGAATTTCCATCTGCCCCAGCACCTGTGTATTAAGCCTGCTTTGGATAATATTTAATACAGCCTGAAATACCAATAGCCCGATAAGCTTTGCGCTTTCATGCCACATTACCCCCTCGGCATCACCGATTGCAATATCAATAACGTTGCGGGATACCAAAGCAAACCAAACCGTGCATAGGGATATAATACCGCTGATCAGTGACAGCAGTATGATAATCCAACCGTCTTTCTTAGCGACTTTTATTAACCATTTTTGTACCGCAATATTTTTCATTCCGGTTTTTCCCTGTCAAATATTCTGTTAAATATATAATGCGCCTTCAACAAATGCGGCCTGAATCTTCTCAAATGCCACCATAACGAAACCCATCGCCTGTAACCCCAACCTTGACAGTTGATATACCTGCCTTTTCGATAAAACCCTTTTGCCACCGCAAAAACCTGGTCGGGCTTGATACCCTTTTCAAGATTGGTCTGCGCATCCCCCAACATGGTGTATGTACCCTGCTGAACATCGACAATCCGGTGCAGTACATACTGTCCCCCACGCCTTATATAAAGAGGCACATCGCCCTTTTTCAATGAGTCTGCTTGGACTTTTGTAAGAACCACCTGATCCCTGTTATGCTTTAATAGCGGCTGCATACTGCTGCCCGTAACGGTTAAGGTAACATCCAGTCCGTCATCAAAGCAACCGATTATCAGCGGTGATATCTCGCTCAGGGTTGTTTTAATTATCTGCTTTTCCACTGCTTTTCTCCAATAGATTATTTTGTTCAAGCGACTCGATGAACCGCTTTACATCTTTTTCAGCAGTTTCTTCATCCACATCATATTCATCCAGCATGGCGGTAATAAGCTCCTGACAAGTACAGTCATCCTGAAGCATTTTCCAAAGGAAAGCGGCGGTGCCGTTCAGCTTGATAATCCCCCTCAAATCAACGGTACGGGAGCCGACAGGAACCACAATCGACTCACCGCCGACCTCACGCAGCATATATCCACTCATAATTTTCATGGCATTTTACCTCCTATAATTTCTTCATATACAGTTTTAACCGCTTCTCGGCTAATATTACAGCTTAACTTGTAAATCGGAACGCACTCTAAAAGCCTTTCCATGATGTCCAGCATTCGTATTCCAAGCGCTTCATCACATGACGGGCGGGATACCTCGCTTGCCATATCAAAATAAGCCTCTGCCGGACCCATACGCTTAATGCTGTTCTCCTGAGACTGTTCTATAAATACGAGGGCAGAAAACGGTGCACAAATATTATTATTTAAATCGGTTTTGCCGCTCCAAGGTGTACCGTACAGGAATGGCTTATCATCGGTAAAACGAACTGCCGGTTTGTCATCATTAATTATCTGAACATCATCAAGGTACTTACTCCAAAGGCCGGTGTGGGTTGATTTACCCGTTCCCGAAATGGCTGAAAATGCTATGCCCTGTCCTTTATACATAAGCGCGGAAGCGTGCAGAACAAGTCCGCCTTCAATGGCAAGACGGTTCGAAAAAGCCAATCCGGTATACATATACTCAAAATCCGTCAAGGAAAAAACCGAATGCTTCCGGGACGCAAGCTGCTTTATCTCGACAATCTGATATTCCGGATCATATAGTGTCAGGCTCCTAACCTTATTATCTCTGTTATCTCCGTAATAAAAGAATCTGCCGTCGGCTGTTTTTTTAAGATTGATAGCTTTTATTTTTCCTATCAATTCACCCTCTGGTGGAATTATTTCATCGCAAACAGAGCTTTTGAGTGTCATTCTGGGTCGGATATCTTCATCTTTCAACCGGTATGCTTCCAAACGCTTGGTGAAGAAATCCGTATCGTGACAGGATATTTGAATGGGAATTTCGGCTATTCTGACCAACACCATGCTTCATCTCCCTACGGTTGTTGCTAAAAATTAAGTACTTGTAAATAATATCATAAATATTTTATTATCGCAATATTATACTTAAATATAAATAAAAAAGGTATTTATTTTACAACAAAGGAATTTTTTTATATTTTTTCTTTGCTTTATAGGAAATTATGTTGTATAATGACTGTGAAAATAATGAAGTACTTTTTTTGTATTAATCAAAGCATAAAAGGAGTGGGCGGCTTGCCTGAATTTCGATATTCGGTTATGGATTCCAAGGGGCAAACCCTAAGCGGCATTATGGAGGCTGACGATCAAGATGTATGCCGCAAACTAATAGCGCAACGCGGTCTATACTGCATAGAGGTTGCCCCCGTATCTCTTGCACAGCGTTCCATCAGCTTTGGAGGCAAAAGCAAAATCAAGCCAAAGGAGCTTACTGTCTTTTGCAGGCAGTTTTCAACCATGATGATTTCGGGAATAAGCGTAATCAAATGTCTTGATATTCTCCACAGTCAAGCAGACAATGCAACCACAAAGGAAGTCATAAAAAAAGTCTATGAGGGTGTTCAGCGCGGGCAGTCTCTTTCGGCTGCATTAGCAGGTCAAGATCAAGTGTTCCCCGACTTTATGATAAACATGGTGGAAGCCGGTGAGGCAAGCGGTACCCTAGACAGGGTTATGGAAAGATTGGCGGATCATTTCGAAAAAAATTTAAAAACTGCCAATAAGGTTAAAAATGCCATGACCTATCCCATTATACTCGGCATGTTGACGGTCTCAGTGGTTATAATTTTGATGATTTTTGTACTTCCGGTTTTTATTGAAATGTTTGAAACATCGGGTGTTAAGCTTCCGCTTCCAACCAGAATTCTTGTCGGTATAAGTAATTCTCTTACCGGTTACTGGTTCATATACCTTATAATTATTTCCGCAGTTTCACTGGCATGGATCAGATATCTTAAAAATGAAAACGGCAGACTTAAGTGGGACCGCTACAAAGTAAATATGCCGATAATCGGCAAGTTGAATCTTATAATCATAAGCGCACAGTTCGCAAGAACAATGTCAACAATGATGCAAAGCGGAATACCCCTTTTAAAATCGCTTGAGATAACATCCAGAGTACTGGGAAACAAATATTATGAAAAATGTTTAGTCGATATCGGCGAGGATATACGCAAGGGTATTTCCTTGTCCTCTTCAATCAAAAAAGCGGACATCTTTCCGATATTGATGACCTCAATGATTTCGATCGGCGAAGAATCGGGTACTCTCGAGGATATTCTTGTTAAAACTTCGCTTTTGTACGATGAAGAGTCCGACGCGGCCATTTCCAAGCTGGTAGGAATGCTCGAGCCTTTGATGATTATTATAATGGCGCTTGTTGTCGGTTTTGTTGTTATTTCAATCATTGTCCCGATGTTCTCTATGATGAGTCTTGTAAACGGATGATAACATTAAACCGTAAAAATACATAAGCAAAGGGATGGGAATTATATGCTTTCAATTGATGTAGGAAGTAAACAAGTCTGTGTTGTACAGGGTAGCTGCCGCAAAGATAATGTAATAATTGATTCATGTGATGTAACCGAATACGATAATGAAGTGGTGGAAAACGGGGTTATTAAAAACCGCCCCGCCCTAAGCTTCGCTATTAATGAAATTATTAAATCCAACCGTATGACCTCAAAAAACGCCGTTGTTACAATGAACAACAGTGATATTGTTGCACGTGAGTTTGTTTTACCAAACGTAAAGCTCCAGAATTTGGGGCTTATTGTTAATAACGAAATGTTTAGGATACTGGGCGATAGTTCGGGGCATGTTGTTGATTTTGTTATTACCGAAACCAAGTCGGACAATACAATTGCCGTTATGGCTTATGCGGTCAAAAAAGAAATTGTCAAGAGCTACTATATGCTTTTGAAGGAACTAAAGCTAAAGCCTGTCGCATTGGAAGTACATGCAAATTCCATGTCAAAGCTTCTGTCGAATACCACAATAAACGGCAATCCCCATAATGACGACAACATAATTGTAGCCGATATCGGCTATTCGCAAATTGCTTTCCACGGTTTTTCAAAAGGGCGTTGCAGATTTAACCGAACGGAAGTATCCCTTGTTCAGGAATTCGTCAGGGAATTGAGCTCAGTATACCGAGTTGAAGTTTCCCGCACTCATCTCGAAAATCTGAATTTCTCGATGGATTATGAATATGAAAGTACCGTAATCTCTGACACCTGTAAATATTTTATATACCGTCTGTCAGAAGAAATTCAGAAGTACATACAATATATCATGCTCAATACCGAAACGAAAAAAGTGGCTCAGGTTGTTATATGCGGCGGTATAGCTTCAATAAAAGGGATTGACACCGCCCTGTCAAAACAAATGAAATTACCGGTTGAAGTCTTACAAAGCGTGGGCAGGCTAACCCTTCCGAGGAACTGCACCCCAACCAAACTTTGTAATGCCGCAGGCGCCTTAATAAGGCTTTAATATATTTTTTTCAGACAACAAAGCCGGCTGATTACAATAAAAATCCGGATACATTAAATTGTGTGATATGTCTTACGCGGACAGGCATATCGGGAAAGGCAGATTGATATGAACAAGGATCTAAATCTCTTTACAGCGTATAAAGACGGTTCTTCGAAAATCGGCGGTCAAAATAATAAGTGGATAATTATACTTATATCCTCCTTCGTTGTCCTTATATTGGGTACATACGGCACTCTTTTCTTGCTGAAGAGCAACTTTAAATACAGAACCGATGAGTATAATGCAAAACTTAGTGATGATGCCGATGTCCAAGAGAATGCAGAACTCAACTTGCAGATTAACAAAAATTCACTGCTTCGTTCATACAACGAAGCGTTGAAAACCGCGAGTGATAATTTTGATGCATCAAAGCGCATTGATAAGGAAGTGCTGAGGCAGATATCCAGTTCAATGCCCAAAAGTGTTACAATAAGCTCACTCAAAGTATCGGCTCAAAACATACAAATGTCTTGCTACTGCTCCAACCGGCTGGACCCGGCACAATTTGCACAGGCATTAAGCACAAAACCTCTTTTTAAAGACGTTTTTTATGATGGTATTACAAGCGATGAAGACGAGTCCAATCTGTTTTATTTTAATATGAGCTGCAATTTAAAAGAAAAGG
Organism: Oscillospiraceae bacterium; assembly: GCA_028683785.1. Taxonomy (GTDB): domain Bacteria; phylum Bacillota; class Clostridia; order Oscillospirales; family Acutalibacteraceae; genus Avimonas. The sequence continues at coordinate 4,247 of JAQUHC010000062.1, read as the reverse complement.
AGAAATAAGCATGAATAACAGAGAACGGTTCCTTATTATTATTCTTGCAGCTGCAACAATTCTCCTCGGAGGCTTTAAGCTGCTGATCGAACCCGAAATGAAGAATGTAGCCGATGCAAAGTCCACATTAGAACAGGCTGAAAACAGTTGGAATCAGGTTTTAAATAATAGAGAAAAATCTGCTGAAATAAAAACAAGTAATAACGATTTAAAAATAAAAATAAAAACTGCTTCCAGACCTTTTTTCCCCGAACTTGACGCTGATAATGTTCATATCTTTTTTGACGGGCTTGCAAGGAAAGCGGGTATTAATTATACTTCATTCATCATGACAAACAGGACAGTCTCCCAAATTATAATTCCTGAGATTATCAACAACGAAATATCCTATCCCGCAAAGGATGCCGCTCAGCGTATCGAAAACATGGAAAAGGGTACAAAAACAAAAGATTCAGAAGAAATGAAAGAGCAAAAATCTGCCGACCCCTCAAAGGCACAACCTAAGGATCTTCTCGAGATGATGACGGTCTCACTTCAGTTTAAAGGTAATTATAATCAGGTTGTCGCAATTGTTGATGAGATTACAAAATGCGGTAGATTTGTACGGATATCGTCTCTTGATATGAGCATGGTAGAAGGCAGCTTAAATGTATCGGTTACAGCCGATTGCTTCGGAATAGCTAAATGGGTAGAAGACGAGTTCTCAGAGGATAAGATGGCTAAGCAACCCGGCAAATCCAATCCTTTTATTAATTGAGAGGTGAATGTAAAGTGAAACGAATATTCAAAAAACAGGATGGTTATATCTTAGCATGGGTTATATGCATATTCCTTTTTTTCAGTATTCTTTCTGTCGCTGCAGTAACCGTATCATTGTCCGCTTCACGTACCACTCTCGTACAGCATGAAGAGCAACAGGTTTATTACACTGCGAAATCTGTGTCCTTGTCGGTTGCAAAGTATATCAACGACAACGCGTCAAACGCCGATGTAATCGACAGCATATTAAACAACCAGGGAACCGGAACCAAAGAAAATATGGGCTCTTATACCGTGGATGTAACCAAGGTCAACGAAGCTAAGCTGAAAATTGTCACCACCGCCACATATAGGAATGAAACTTATTCCTTGTCCACCTACCTGATAAAGCCGCCTGCCCCTTCAGGGATAATTCCTACCGATAATGTCATTTATTTAAATGAGCCAACCGGCAACGGATTCGGTCAGTGCAAATTAATCGGAAGCGTTTATGTCGACGGAGATTTAAATCTCGGGCAAGGAAGCAAAATAGATGGTTTTGTTGTGGTAAAGGGTAATTCAACATTTACCGGCGCAGGTTATCTCACATCCGGTTTGTTTAGTTACGGAAATGTTAATCTGTTAAACGGAGCGGGAGTCAATGGTGACTTGCTATCCAAGGGCGATATTAAAATTGACGGCAGCGGTACTATTGAAGGCTTTTTGACCGCAGACGGTTCCCTTAACATGTTAAACGGAAACATTAAAAAAGATGCGCTCATCGGCAATAACGCACATTTTGCAGGGGGAGCGAAAATTAACGGCTCGTTAAAATACGGCGGTAATATCACCTGCGCTTGGGGAGGTCCGTCTTCGTTTGTCATGATGGGTGCAACCAAGGTTACAGATTACACCCCTATAGACGATGCTCCATATAGATCACAGTCTTTACCAATCATAGAGCCACCGTTAGATAAGCCTAAGCTAAATAATGAGGTTGTTATAACAGATAACATCATCTCATCCAGCGGGACCATAACCCCCTCGGTAGTTGCTCAGCTTAACCAAAAGCCATGGGCTACCACAATTACAATAGATGCAACACAAGAGGATGTTCATCTTCTTCTTAAGAACACCGCTTTAGACATAAAAAACGGTATGCATATTTTGGTTAAAAGCGACGGCGTGCATAATGTATACCTCTATATGGCCGGGACATCATCTATATCGGTTAATGCAAACTGTTTTTTCGGCATGGAGACAAATGGTAATAGCCCCAGGCTGTTTATTATCGGGAATGGAAATCAATCGATCAGCCTAAATAATAATTCTGAAATGGATGCTTGTGTATATATCCCTCAAGGTTCTTTCAGTGCTTCGGGTTCGCAGCTTGAGGTTTATAAATTTGTCGGCTCTTGCATAGTAAAGGATGTCAATATTTCAAACAATGTTGTGTTTCATTACAGCGGGCCAGATATTGAAGATACCCCCCTTGATATTTTCATAGACGAGGGCAGTGAAGAACAAAATCGCTCATGGGTTATAGAGAGCTGGGGTAGAACCTGATGTTAAAGAGATTTTTTAAATCCAAAAAAGGGCTAACCCTTGTAGAGGTTGTAGTAAGCCTGGCTATACTGTCTATACTTGCCGTTTTCATCCTATCGATATATGCATCTTCCTTTAACACAATCTTGGGAAATGCAAATTTAAAGAACAGTAATCAAAATGCGGCAGCCGGTATCGAGAATAAATTTGCGGGATTTGATCCCGATTCTGATATTGCAACTGTCGAACAGCAGACAGGAAACTTAGAAATTGATTTTGGCGGCCAAACAATTGATGCCGAAGGAAGCATAATAGAAGGCACCGATAAAAACAACGATTCAAAATACTACTCTTTCATTCCCGATTAACGCCGGAAAGGAATGCAGCAATAATGCTTAAAAAGAAATATGGATTTACCCTTATTGAGGTTATCATATCATTATCAATAGCATCAATGATATCTTTAACTCTGGTATCGCTTATTTCGGTGGGTTCTCAGATAAACATCAGGTCAAATGATTTGGGGAGGGCGCAATCTCTTGCGGAATCATATTTGAGTGTTTTAGATAATCAACTTAAGTTTGCAACCTCAATGAATATTGAATCCGATGCTCCGAGCAATCCAAATGATGAGCAATATTATATTTATCTTTCCGATGGTGATATATATCTAAAACCCCGTGGTTCCATCGCTGAACCCATAATTCCACAGACAGGCAACAATGATTTTTCTTATGATATCAGCTTTTCGCCGGTAAATAAACATGTATTAAGGGTTGAACTTGCAATTAAAAAGCAAGATAAACAGGTCTATTCCATGAACAGCGAGATTCATATAGTCAACTTAATGTCAAAAAGCATAACCGGCGATCCATCCGGGGAATGCGTTTCTTACAATCTTTTAGGGCTTCCTGTTTCGTCAATAATTATAGATAGCCCGGGAAGCTATATCGATTCATATGCAGAGCTTATGCAGATGACTGCTAAAGTTTACCCCACAAACGCAGCGGATAAAGGGGTTGCATGGTCTGTTGACAACACGGATTTAGCCACTATTGATCAAGATGGTTTATTGACCCCACTTAGTAACGGTACCGTTACTGTTACGGCAACGGCGCTTGATGGTTCAGGTGTAACGGCTACAAAACAAATTATTATCAACAGTCAGATGATTCCCATCACATCCTTGAGCCTTACAGCAGCAGCCGAAGAGATTAGTCCGGGAGGTAAAACTCTTCAAATCATTCCAATAATCTGGCCTGACAACGCAACCAACAAAAAGCTGAATTGGTCTGTAAGCGACGACCGTTATGGTACCATTGACAGCAACGGGCTTTTTACTACCAAAGATATGAAAAACAAAACGGTAGTCATAACAGCCAAGGCAACCGACGGTTCGAATCAAACAGATACCATCAGAATAAGAATTAATAATGACTATTAAATAATGCTCATACTAATATCCGACTAAAAGATTGATAAAATTTCCGAGTATTTTTTGTGTCGGGCAAGGCCGACGACGCAGGCGGGCTGGCGCCCGGCAAGGAGGAGAACGAAGCCCGGCGCAAAAAAGACCGGAAAGATGTTAAGATTTTAGTCGGATATTAGTATCATAAGCTTTACTACCCTCGACTTTAAGCCGAGGGTAGTCCTGCATTACTTATACTAAATCCATTCTAATACTAATTTAATTTATAAACATAGATAATATCCAAGTCCGTTGTATATCTTCTTATTATGATATTTCTATATATTTATTTTAAATTAGTATTAGGAACGCATCGCTCTATTTTATCGGCTTTTAGATTGAGATTAGTATAAATTATGTTTTTTACATTCTATGCCACCCTGTGCAAAAGTGATATAATATTGCCAAGTAAAAGCAAAAAGCGGATAGGAGATGAAAAGCATGTCTGATGACGATTATGGGTTTTACGGAAAAGGTATTGAAGGTTATGCTCATT
>JAQUHC010000003.1 GCA_028683785.1 Oscillospiraceae bacterium | reverse complement strand
TTGTTATGTTAAATAAACAGCAGATTTCTTAGATTGTGTGAGCATTTGGCGTATGAACGAGCTTTATATCCTCTTCTGTGTTTTCTATAATATTTACGATGTTTTCTGCGGCTTCCATATTAGATCTATAGTCGCAATTTCTACAGGTTACAATTGAGTCTTCACCAACAGGGGTTAGCAGCATAAATTCGTGAGAAACATTTCCGCCCATCATTCCCGAATCTGAAGCAACCGAGATAACCTGCGGTAATCCAACGCGCTCAAATATCCGTTCGTATGCTTTATGACACTTTGCATAATAGTTCTCTAAATCATCCTGTGATGTATGGAACGAATAAGCGTCTTTCATTGTAAACTCACGGACACGAATAAGCCCTCCTCTTGGGCGTGCTTCGTCACGAAATTTTGTTTGTATCTGGTAAATCATAAAAGGGTATTTTAAATAGCTTTGGCCGTATTCACGAACAAGATGAACGGCTGCTTCTTCATGCGTCATACCAAGCACAAGTTTGTTATTATTTCTATCAGAAATTCTTAGAAGCTCATCGCCAACACTTTCATACCGTCCTGATTCTTCCCAAAGACTTGCCGGTAAAACAACAGGGAACATTACTTCCTGTCCATCGATTTTATCCATCTCTTCCCGAATAATCTGCTCAATTTTTCTTGCAATCCTTTTAATAGGCACAAATGAGGAATAGATACCATTAGCCACATATTTAATATAGCCTCCTCTAACCATCAGAGCATGACTGTCGATTTTACAATCAGAGGGTCTTTCTTTAAATCTTTCACCTACTAAATTTTTAAGCTTCATATAGATACCTCCTGTTCTCGAATACAAAAAAGCCCTAAATAACCCAAAGGCTATTTAGGGCGAACTATTCAAAGTCCGTGGTACCACCTAAATTCGGAAAAATCCGCACTCTTTAAGTACAAGATACAATCTAATACTTTTCTCTATGACGGGAGAACCCGGTAAAGCTTACTACATTTTCGGCTTACAGCTCAAAGATGGGTTCAGCATCTTTTCAATAAAGACTTACACCAACCGTCTTCTCTCTGAAAATCCAAAATGCTTACTATTTCTTATCATAGCTTTTTTGTATTCAATTTTTATAAGTATATGTCTATTTTTAAAATTTGTCAACAGTAATAAAATAGTATATTTTAATCACGCATAATTGATCAAAATTTGACCCGCAGTAAACAAAGAAATAGGCATAAAAAAACCTCAGAATCATTATGATTCTGAGGTTTTTGGTCGGGATGACAGGATTCGAACCTGCGGCATCTTGGTCCCAAACCAAGCGCTCTACCAAACTGAGCCACATCCCGAGATATTAAATTTTTCTTTCTGCAAGTGGTCAAAATTGTGGTCAAATGCTGTTTTTGCGTGAATTTGCGATATTAGAAATGCCCTGAAAATAGCTTAGAATAAGGCTTCGTCGGGCTTTCCATTTTTTATCGAACGAGGTCGGGTTCACGCTCCCAAACTGTGACGGAAAGCTTTTTCTGCTTATTTTAGCCTTTTTTAACCCTTTTTGCTCCGAAAAACATGCTCTTCGGCGCTCTTATCGCCACTGTTTCCGAGTACTCCATACCTGTCTATGGTCAAAGTGGCGGTCAAAATTTTATTACCTTAACGGCATCATATGCAAGAGTGTTCCATTTGCGCGAATAATGCTTTATTTCAGAAAGAACTTGTTCCGAAGCAAAGCGTAATATATAAATCCGCCCGATGCAGGGTGTAAAGTCCTGTATCGGGCGGATTTATGGCAGGGTACTATTAAAAAGATAAAAGTATATAACGCTTCCTAATCATTCATCTTTTTCTGTTTTAGATTTTTTCTGTTTATTTATTAAAAAATATGCTCCGATACCTGCGCCGCCGGCAAAAACACATCCGACTGCAATCCAGAAAAACAACATCGGATTTGTCCGGGGTTGGTTTGAATTTGCTGCGTCATTATTAAAACCTGAAGGATCAAGGGCATTCTCCGATGTAATACCATCCGCTTGTGTTGAGGAGTCCAATTCATTATTATCAGTGCTTTCAGAAATATCAAGAATCGCACTGCTTGTTTCGCCGGCAATAAGAGATGGCGGCTCGTTCTTCTTATTTTTAAGGTTAATGATAGATGACTTTAAGTTATTCGCTGCTTTATTTACATCAGCTTGCGTCACACGTGTACTGATATTAACTTGATTTGCATAATAGAGCTTTGACACCAGATTGTTCCATGTATCTGTGGAATAATCGCTCATTTTTAAATTCAATGTTGAATCAATCGTTTCTTGCAAACGGAATTTGTCCGGAACATCAAAAACACGTACCCGTGATGAATTGCCGTTTTCAGCGCTGATGATCCGAAAAGCGCCGTCATTCAGTTTTTTTATGGAGTGTACTCCGTTGTAAACGCCGAAAAAGAGATCTGAACTGATTTTATACAAATATTCGAATTTTCCGTTTTTACCTATACGGTAAAAATATGCTTGCTGACTTTTTTTCTGGATTATCTTTCCGGAAAGAGGATCTTTAAAGTTACCCGTCGATGTACAGTAAAACAATGCTCCTCCGTTATCAAGACTGATTAATCGCTTGGAAAGGTCAAAACCGCCTTCGTTTTGTTCAAAAACTAAAATATTTCCACCAAGTTCCTTCCCGTCCGGGGAATATTTAACCACCATGCAGCCAGAGCTTTTATTAATTTCAGATTTCTTAGCCCCTATGCTGTCAAATCCCTTGCCCGATGTTGAATTAGAAAAACCGCCGTTCACAATTATATTTCCATCTGAAGTGAGCACCATTCCCATATAACGTTCTTGTCCGTCTCCTACGAAAACCTTTGTGAATTCCAGCACTCCATCGGGGCTATATTTACTAAAATATCCATCATCTCTTTGTAATCCGCAGATATACAAAGACCCATCTTCGGCATAGCTGAATGCATCGATCGTAACGGATTCGCCGGAAAGTATTTTTTGATACGGTGTGTTATCAATAAATTTACCGTTTGAGTTCAACCGCAGGCTGTAATAGGTTAGCTCGGTATTGCCGATATTACAACCCATAGCGCAAAGCTCACCGTTATTTCTTTCCGCAATATCTATAAAATGATGTAAACGAGCCGGATACCCTGACACTGCCCATAAAGCATTCCCGTTATTATCATATTTGACCATAATAGCGGATCCATCCTGTTGCGGACCTTGGAGGCTGAATCGACTGAAATCACCGCCAGTGAAGCTGCTTGAATATCCTAATGCAATAAATCCCCCATCAGACGTGGCGATCACATTGTTAAAACGATCATCCTTGTTTCCTCCAAAGGTTTTTAAAAACGCAATCGTCCCATCAGCGTTATATTTTACAACAAGCGCGGTGCTATTAAGATCGCCCTCGGTACGCAGGTCAGCATAATTGGTTGATTCGGTGTTGGTTACAAATCCGGTCGAACCTACCGCGACTATGGAACCGTCCTTTATCTGGCAAACCTCAGTAATCTCGCCGCCGATAGCCGCGCCATCAAGATCCATTACAATTTTAACGGAATAAGTGCTCTTGGATGTTTCCACATCCTGGGCTGCGGCAAGAGTGGTGCTTATGCAGAGTAGGAAAACAAAAAAAGCAGCAATAAAAGAAACCTGCGTTTTCAAAAAAGCCATCTCCCTGCTGTTAAATATATTACATGGTGTGCCGGATGAGCTTGAACATGGAAATTAATTCTAACTTCTCGCAACAGCATTAAATTATACCTTTATAATAACATTGGAGTGCTGATACTTATATTATAGCTTAATACTGTCATAAAGCAAATTTATATATAAAAAAAGATTGTCAACAAAAATCGACAGCCTTTTTATATAGAGGTAACGAAAAGGATGGAGGTCGATTTAACACTATTTTAGCGGATTTTCATCGATGTATACAGTGTTCATTTGCCGTATAAATCGAAACTGTTTGTCTGCGGCTTCATTCCCGTTTAAGTCGGTTGCCGGCTGCAACACACCACCGTCGGCTGTGATGCTAAAGCCCAAGGCGAAATTACCGTCAGCTTGGATTATAAAAATAGCGCTAAATAAAAAGGTCGTTGCACATGTGCAAATAGGTGGTATAATTATCAAAGATATATTCGGTGCGAATGTGATTGCGACAAACAGTTTTATTAAAGGATAAAGAAAACGAGAATAAGTATTTTTAGATTTCAGACAAGGGGATAATACACCATGAAGATTATTATTGTCGGGTGCGGAAAAATCGGCTATACGGTAGCAAAGGTATTGTCCGATAAAAAGGGCATTCATGTAACTGTAGTGGATAATGATCCGAATGTTTTTGATAATGCAGCTGAACCGATTGATGTAATATTCATTGAGGGTAACGGAGCAAGCGAAAAAACATTGATCGAAGCCGGAGCCAAGGATGCGGATTTAATTGTAAGCACAACCAATGCCGATGAATTGAATGTCTTATGCTGTATTATGGCCAAGCACCTCGGGACAAATCATTCGATAGCAAGAGTGAGAAATCCTGAGTACATGCTGGAGTTTAACAATCTGTGGAAAGAAATTGGGATAGATATGGTAATCAATCCCGAGAGGCAAACGGCAAGAGAGATTTCAAGAATTTTAAGATATCCCGCAGCCAACGATATTGACACCTTTATTAACGGCAGGGTTGAATTGGTTTCTTTCAGCGTGTCTGAAAAGCCCGAATACTTCGTGGGCAAGAGCGTATCTCAGCTTTTTGACAGAAATATGGGAATCCTTCTTGCGGTTGTTGAGAGGGAGAACAAAGCCTTAATCCCTTATGGAGATTTTGTTTTCAAGGAATCCGACATTGTCAGAATATTGGGTCGCCCATCGCAAATCATGAAATTTTTTACCAAAATAAAGAAAGCTCCTAAAAAAGCGCAGGAAGTTATGATTATAGGCGGGGGCAGAATTACACATTACCTTGCCGAACTCTTGAATAGGCATACAGTGAAAACCAAAATAAAGATTATTGAAAAAGACCGTCGGAAATGTGAAGCATTATGTCAAGCCTTATCGTCGATTGAGCTTGAACGCCGCTGTATGTTCATCAACGGAGACGGAACCAATGAGGAACTTCTCGTTGCGGAAGAAATTGACAGCATGGACGCCTTTGTATGCCTGACGGACAGTGATGAGGAAAATGCGATTATTTCCCTTTACGCTTTAAAAATGGGTGTAAAAAAGGTGGTCACAAAGGTAAACCATATCCATCAGAATATGATTAAGAACTTGGGCTTAGGTCTTGGAAGCATCATTACACCCCAAAGCATAACGGCGAATAGCGTTGCCCGATATGTGGACGGATTGACCGGCATAACCGGAAGCAATATCAGAATGATGCACCGGATATTCTTCGGTGATGACGGAAATGTAGAAGCAATTGAATTTCATGTGAATAAAAAAGCAAAATATCTTGACACGCCCATAAAGGATTTAAAGCTGAAGAAAGGGGTTTTGATAGGCTGTATAAGCAGGGGCTCCGAAATTATCATTCCATCAGGCGAAACGCAGATATCAATAGGCGACAGTGTTATTGTAATTACCAAGAACAAGGACATCAGCAATCTTGACGATATTTTAACCAACAGGGTAGAAGTCTTTGCGGATACCGAAAAAACCGAACAAGAGGGGTAAACGCAAAATGAATTACAGTCTTATTTTTAAACTGATCGGAAATGTACTCAGGATAGAAGCATTGTTTATGCTTTTTCCTCTGGTCGTTTCATTAATAGCCGGTGGAGGAGATCACCCTGCTTTCCTGTGGTCGATTTTAATATTAGCCGTTGTAGGAACGCTGTTAACAATATTAAAACCGAAAGACAAAAACTTTAGGACAAGGGATGCTTTTGTCGTTGCCGGATTGTCATGGATTCTATTTTCAATTTTCGGTGCGTTGCCATTTTACTTTTCCGGATATTTTAAAGGCTTTATTGACTGTGTCTTTGAATCGGTATCAGGTTTCACCACCACAGGCTCTACTATATTAACCAATATTGAGATATTGCCTAAAGGAATACTGTTTTGGCGCAGCTTTACCCATTGGATTGGCGGCATGGGCGTTTTGATGTTTGTTATGGCTGTCATACCATCGATAAATGCATCATCGGTAAATATATTAAGAGCCGAAAGTACCGGGCCGTCGCCCGATAAAATTGTCCCCAAGATACGCGAGACAGCCAGAATCATGTATCTAATCTATTTTGTGTTGACTGTAGTACTGATTATTCTTCTCAAGATTGCCGGGCTTCCGATATTTGATTCTGTTATCAATGCCTTTTCCACAGCAGGCACAGGCGGGTTCTCAAATATGAACACAAGCATCGCAGCCTACAACAATGTTGCCGCCGAGATCATCATAACAATATTTATGTTTTTATTCGGGGTTAATTTTTCACTCTACTTTTTCATTCTTGGCGGCAAGTTCAAAAGGTTCTTTAAAGATATTGAATTAAGAATGTATTTTTTGATTGTAACAGCATCGATACTGATTATTACTGTCAATATTTCCGGGATTTACGGCGGAATCCCGGAAGCGTTAAGGCATTCTTCTTTTCAGGTGTCGTCTATTATCTCGACAACGGGATTCTCAACCACGGATTTCAACCTTTGGCCCGGTTTAAGCCAATTTATATTGGTGTTTTTAATGGTTACGGGATGTAGCGCCGGTTCCACCGGCGGGGGTATAAAGATTATAAGACTTGTTATCCTTTTTAAAGCGGCTAAAATTGAACTGGTCAAAATATTTCATCCCGAGAGTGTAAAGTCCGTATCAGTCAACGGGAAAAAAGTGAATAACGATATAGTATCAAAAACCACCTCGTTTTTCTTTATTTATTTTGCGGTTTTTGCTGCTTCGGTCATGCTGGTATCCATTGAAGGAAAAGATATTGTTACGAATATAACAGCTGTTATCTCTTCAATGAGCAATATCGGCCCCGGTCTTGGTGTTGTCGGCCCGGCAGGGAGTTTTGCCTCGTTCACTCCATTTTCAAAGGTTGTTTTATCGTTTTGCATGATTGCGGGAAGACTGGAGTTTTTCCCCTTGTTGGTTTTATTTACTCCGTCAGTATGGAAGAAAAGATTGATTAAATAATACTGTTTTCAGTTTAATATGAGAATATAAGCCGGGTTTTCAGAGTCGAAAACCCGGCTTATTTGACGGATTGTCTCCCCAGTGTAAAGGGAGGTTCAGCTGCCATGCAAAAAATGCCCGGTGACCGCGTCATAGATTTCCTGATATCGGACCCTTTCCCCGATTGCCAAATGCGATTAAAAATCCGATAAATGCTATCCTTTATAAAGAGATATGAGCTTTTGCCTACAGGGCGGAAATGGTGCTAACAGCCCATCGTTCAACGGCAGCTAACCCTCCTAACTCCCAGCGGGCATAAGAAAAAGCACCTCCGTTTGGAAGTGCTTTAACAGGTATGGAATTTTTGTTAGTTTACCAACCTATATTTAACCCTGTTTCTATACTTTTGATGGGTAAACAATCCTAGCTTCTCAAATTTAAGAACAAATCCTCTTATTGTTGCATACGCAGCATTACCAAAATCACGTTCAAGCTGTTTGGTTGAGAATTCATTGATACCATATGAGGAAAGAACAAAATTCCACAACTCTTTTTCCTTTTCGGTTATAATCCCGTCGGCAAGGCTTTTTTCATATACTTTTAGGCTATCAGTTTTAGGAATATTTTCGTTTAGTTTATTGTATACGTTATCTATAAAATACACTAAAAAAGGCGTGATATCTATTACCCCACTGATTTTCGCATTTTGTTCGGTAAGAGTAAACGCATTGTAATATTCAGACTTGCTTTTTTCAATATACATAGACAACGGTGTAAACAGCGTGGAGGGATATCCTTGCTGAACCAGATACCACAAATGAATAAGTCTTGCCATTCTGCCGTTACCGTCAAAGTAAGGATGAAGATATGAAATATAAAAATGAATAGCTGCAGCTTTCAGTAAATCATCCATATTACTGTCGGTTTCAATAAACGAAACTAAATCATTCATATACTGCGGTAACTTATCATGAGGCAGACCGGTGTGTTCCACCTTATCACCCACAATATATACGCTATCATGCCTGTATAAATTCCCTGAAAGCAATTTATCATCTTCAGCTAAAGAATTATATATTGCGTACTGATATAACTTATAAATATTTTCCTCTGTAATTTTATTTTCGGTATCTCCAATAAACTCCAACCCTTTCTTAATCCCAAATATCCTGTTTTCATCCTCGTTTTCGGGTGCATACCCATTAAGGATACGTCTAATACTTTCTCTTGAAGATTGGATATTTTCTATATTCAAAGTTGAATGGATTTCATTCTCCATTGCATTAATACCGTATTTTCCATAAACGCTTTGAGGAGTCAGCAAAATCTTAACAGCATTAATGTGTACTATTGCCACATTATGGAGATATGCAATCCGATTACCGTTAAAGCCATAGATGTTAAGATATTGATATATCATTTTTTTTAATATATCAACAAACTCATTAACATCTTCAGCCGAAAACTTATATTGCATAATCTTTAGATTTGTAACACTCTTATCGGAAAGCATCTTGGCAAACAATGAAGCATCCATAATCAATCCCACCTTATGATATATTATAGTATCATTATGTATCAGTGTATCATTGTTTATGCAAAATATCAAGGTTAATATTTTAAAAAAGGATTTCAAGAAAAGAAACGACAATCTTCTGCCGTAAATTGTCGTTTCTTTTTGAAATAAGTGAATCCCTGCTACCAACCTACAGACAAAGGGCGACAGCATAACCTTTCAACCGCTACGATTGAGGGAAACTGTCATGCGAAGGAACAAGGTTGACGGCAATGGAAATCATCCCTGGAAAGCTGAGGTCAATGAGGACGATACAAGCGTCGCAGCTTCTTGGAATAATATTTTCAATTCTAATTCGATTATGGAAGATTTCTTTCCAAAAAGGGAAACACTATTAACGATAAAAAATCACGAAGATAAGATTGAAAATTTCCTCTGAACTCTGTTATTTTTTGTAGAACTCTTTTATTAGAACTCTTTTATTTTTCCTCAAGGGGTATTCAAATTCATCCTTAAGTCGACAGTGCGAATAAACCTTTAATACTGATTTAATTTATAAACATAGATAATATCCACGTCCGTTGTATATCTTCTTATTATGATATTTCTATATATTTATTTTAAATTAGTATAAGGCACGAAAAAAGCCTGCAGTACAAAGGATTTTGAATACCCCTACGGGGCAAATCACTTGTATTGCAGGCTATTATGTTACACAAAATAAAAGAGTTGACCGAAGCATTGTATCAATGCTTCGGTCAATTTTTGGTGGAGACGAAGAGGATCGAACTCTCGACCTTACGGATGCGAACCGTACGCTCTCCCAGCTGAGCTACGCCCCCAGGCTGATATGCGGCGTTTAGTATCAATGATAAACGCCGTTTTGGCACCTGTTTATATTATAAGAAAAAAGGATTATTGTCAAGCAAAACACATGTTTTTTTCGTAATACTATTCGTAATACTAATTTAAATTAAATATAGTAAATTAGTATTTATAGCCCAGAGGGGGACCATTTAGCTTGATGACCTTTGCGTTTAAGCTGTAGGCGTGTTCGGTGATATGGGTGACCATAATGACAAGCTTATCGGCATAAATATCGGATATATGGTCGGCAATGCTTTTCCAAAGTGGTTTATCCAAGCCTGTAAACGGTTCGTCAAGAATCAGAAAATCGGCAGGAGCGGCAAGTGCTCTGGCAATTGCAATCCGTCTTTTCATGCCGCCGCTTAATTCACCCGGCATTTTATGCTCATTTCCGACAAGCCCGACGCGATTAAGCCATTTTTCCGCGCCAACCCGCCCGTCGCCCTCGCATACCAATGCAACATTATCAAGTGCCGACATCCAGGGCAGTAAACGGTTTTCCTGAAACACAAAGGCGGGATGGATGCTCTCCATACCGGAAATAATCCCCCCTTGGGGTTTTTCCAACCCGGCTAAAAGCCGCAGTAAGGTGGTCTTGCCGCAGCCCGACGGACCGGACAAACAAACAGCCCCTTTTTCGGGGAATGCAAGGCTGAACTTGTCTAATATCTTATTAATCCCATCGTATGAAAAATCCACTTCATTAAAAACAATCGCCATTTCAGTTCCCCCCGCCTGCATTAAACCGCTTGCCAAAACGCGCCGCTGATGTAACCAGAAGCTTTTCAAGCATCAGGCTTAACAGAACGACCGTGATGGTCCATGCAAATACTTCGGGCGTTTCAAGATGGGTTTTCGCGCTTTGCAGTTGGTTGCCGATGGATAAAGGCGCGCGGCAGATTACCTCGGCTGCAATTCCGGATTTCCATGCCAGCCCCATTCCGGCGGTACAAGCTGCCATGAAATACGGCATAACCGATGGAATCCGCACGAAAATCAAGGTTTTAAACCATCCCAGCCGATACACCCGCGCCATTTCCAAAAGGCGGTTGTCGATATGCTTTATGCCGCTTTCAACATTGCTCCAAACCAAAGGCACCACCATTAAAAATGAAATAAATGAAGGCAGGTTTCCTGTTTTAATCCAGACAAGAGCAAGAATTATAAAAGAGGCGACCGGGGTTGCACGAACAAGGCGGAGCAAGGGCGAAAGCAGAGCATCGGCCACTTTGAATCGGGTTGTTAAAATTGCCGCCAAGCTTCCCGTAATAATCCCAAGCAAAAAGCCCAATAAAATGCGGAGCAGCGACAGCCCGGCAGATTGCCAGAATTCCGCGGTGCGAATTAAGCCCGACAGCGCTTTTAAAACCACCGAAGGCGCAGGAACAAGAAGCTCCTGCGCCACCAGCATACTGATAATCTGCCACATAACAAGCCAGAATGCAGCAGCGCCCAGCCCCGTAAGGAGGCGATTTATTTTGTTTTTATTTTTGGGGGTTGTAGTAGAATTCATCATTCGGCAGCGTTCCTCCCACCGAATCGGGATTGGCGGCAAAAAGCACGTCAAAATACCCTTTAATATGGTTTATCATATCATTTCCGTCAATATAGGTCAAGCCGCACCGAGGGAGGGCCGCTTTTGCCACGGCTGCCTTGGGGATTATTCCGTATTTTTCGCAAAGCGCCGCGGTTGAGTCTATTTCAGTTTTTGCTTTGCTGATGGAAGTCTCATATTCAGCCAAAAACTTTGCAACGGCTTCCGGATTGTTCTCAATAAACTCTGTGCGCCCGATTACGCAACCCATAAGAAGCTGGCTTTTTCCGCCGGATGCTTTTTCCCATTCCGCAGTCATATCAAGCGCAACACGCAGTTCCGCCTTTTTTGCCTTTACAGATGTTACAATCGGCTCCGGAACCAAAGCCACCGAGGCGGCTCCGGTCGCAAGCAGGGTCGCAAGCTCATCATTATCGGTTTTATAGATAATATTTACATCCTTTTCGGGGTCAATCCCGTTTTTGGTCAATATATATTTGAGAATATATTCGGGATTGGCACCCTGCCCGGTGGTATAGATGGTTTTGCCCTTAAGGTCGGCCGCACTCTTGATTGTGTCGCCGTCTTCTAAAATATAAAGTACGCCTTTTGTGCTGGCGGCAAGCATCTTAACCTTGCCGCTGGTTTTCTTATACAGTGTCGCCGCAAGATTGGTGGGAGGGGTGGCAAGATCAACCTCTTTGTTGCTTATTTTTGAAACAATTTCATCCGGAGAGCTGACGACCGTAAAATTATAATCGTTGTCAGCCGTTCCGCTTGCATTAAGCTCCATAAGGTTTACCATTCCGATTCCGGAAGGCCCTTTGATAACGGCAGCATTAACTTTTGTTTTTACCGGGGTTGTTGCGGACAAGTCGGTCTTATCGTCTCGGCAACCGGAAAGCATAAATAGCAATAATACCAAAGCCGATATAATCATTACACCTTTTTTTATCTTCATAATCGTTTCTCCATCCTGTTAAATAATTAACAAACTAAATATAGTATACCACTTTGGTATCATATTGCAATAGACACAGTGACAAAAAAGCCCACCGAAAGCGGGGGATTTTTATATTGTTGTACAGTATAAAAATACTACCCTTCAGCTCCCTCTGACGAGGGAGCTGTCGCCCGCAGGCGACTGAGGGAGAGACCACGCACAAATTGATTGAAAGCATCAATCACCAAAAAACCCAAGGCTAGCATACCCATCATAATCCTGATCCTGATTTTTCGTCCTAAATTGTGCTATTCTCTCCCTCCACCGCGTAGCGGTCCCCCTCCCTCGTCAGAGGGAGGCTTTGGGAAACGCCGGGATATGCCGTTCTCCCTATCTCGTTTTTTTGCGTTTTTTTGCAAGGGCGAGCATTCCCGCAGGAGCAATCAAGGTGGTGGTTACAGCCGCGGTTGTAGTGGTAGTGGTAGTAGTTGTGGTTGTCCCGGTTATAGCGGTTTTTTCCGCAACCGCTGATACCGACTTGAAATAATCCAAGATTCCATCTGCTAATGCTTGTGTGAATTTACTTCTATAATCACTTGAGATAAGTAACTCTAAATCGGCACTATTTGACATAAAACCGCACTCTATCAAGATAGATGGACAATCATGCAGATTAGTAACTGCATAATATCCCCACTTAAATCCTCTCCCGTCTAAGCCTGAAAAACTCTTGTAAACCGGTTTCACCTTTTCGTTTATTGCCTTAGCATAAGGATAAGCAAATTCATTCAAATAAAAAATGGAATATCCACGAGCACTCGAATTTGAATAACTATCCATATGGATGCTTATGAACAAATCAGTATAGTTGTTTCTTGCAAAATCGGTGCGCACGGACAAATCCAGTGTTCCTTTTGGTGCTTTTTCGGTCGACCTTGTCATGATAACAGTTGCTCCTAATGCTGTAAGCTTATCACGAAGTTGCAACCCATATTTTAAGACTTCTGCACGTTCGGATGTAGTACCCCCGCCAGTACCGCTTTTGGTTCCGTTATTGTCAACTCCATGCCCCGGGTCGATAACAATCCGTTTTCCGGTGAGGGGCTTGCTGCCGGATGCAATTTCGGTAGGATTTTTGAAAGCAAATGTTATTTTATCTTTATCCCAACCCACCGAGTAGCCATAGAAGGCGCCCTTATTTCTTAAATGCAACCGAAGCGTATAGGTGTTGTCGTCGCTGCCTTTAATCCATTCGGCAGAGGAGAACAGCGGACTTGACGAAATATCGGGCGTATCTTTAATGCTTGTTGTGTAGGAAAAAACAATATCAACATATGTTGCGGTAAATTCACTGATGTTATAGTTTTGCGAAGCTTCGTTGCCGTTGTTGCCGTATTTTTGTGGGTACAGCCGAACGTTATACGGTACATGCCATGTCGAATTTAATGTAATAGTTGTGGCTTTTGTGTTTATGCTAACCGAAGCATCTGCCATTTTATTGGTTGTGATTTTCCCGTTTTTAATAAATGTAGTGACATCCCGTTGGTAAACACGCCTGCCGCATCCAAGCAGCCAGTACTCATATTTAATACCATCTTCATCCCAAAACACTACCGGCTTTATAATCACATCGGTAGTTCCTTTAGGCAAATAGGCATTAACGGGACGTGATGAATCGTCTGTCGGAACTATATCAGTAAAGGTTTCAGCGTAATCCTTTGTTACGGTAATAATTTCTCCGCTTTTTAAAAACTTATCTCCTATGCCGGGATCAATTGGGCTATTGTCTCCGGTAATAAGCGGCTTATCATCGTCTGCTTCAGGTATGGGAATCGGTTTAACAGCGATTGTGCCTCCGGTTTTGGTTTCATTTATTCCCTTATAGCTACCATTTACAGTAACAGTACCAAGGTTGCGGGATTTATTTATAATGCCCGCAGGCAGCGTATAATCGCCTGCATAAACAGCATAATCGGATTCTTTTTTACTCTCGCCTTCATCCGCCTGCCTAATTATTTGCTTCATTTCAATTTTAGTGTTGCCAAGCTTTGCATATACATTGGAACCTTTATAAGCTTCGGCGCTTATGCTTATGGTCGTTCCGCCATCCAACGAGATGTTTGATGCCGGCTGTATACTCTTTAGCACTACCACCCTGTATGTGATGTTATATGTAACGGTATCGCCTTTATGCTTAAAGGTCAATGTATTATTTCCTACCGATAAATCAAAATCAAGGGAGAAAAAGCCGTGGGCTGACAGGGTAACAGGCTTGTTATTCATGGTCAGCGGGAAGTTGGGGTCGGCACTGCCGCGTATGCTGATTTTTGATTCATAGGTGGTGAGGGTTGTTTTCGCGGGGGTGTTGAAAACAAGTTTTCGGCTGATATATTCCTCATTCAGCGAACCTTTGAACGCGTTAAGCATTGCAAGGGTGCTGCCTGTGGTATCCTTTATAAGGTTGGTTAAGAATGTGAATACGCCGCCCTGCCACTTGGTTGATTTTTTGCAGGCTAACACCTGTTGTGCAAGCTGGTCGGGGGATTTCCAACCCTGCTCGGCTCCGCAAACCTTGGACGAATCGTGGGCGGTATAAAGCGGCTTTTTGGCATCCTCGCATATTTCGGTCCACCAGTCGATTACCTTGCCGAAAGGCACGCTGCTGTTTGAGGTTGAATAGCCGTTTTTAACCATAACAAAATCAAACAGTCCATCCTTCACCCATGCGCGGGTGTCGGCAAAACCGTCTGTATATTGTGCATATACCCCTTTGGTATCCGAACCGAGTTCATCATCAGCAGCGTTTGCCCATACGGCATCGGCAAGCAGCCCGACATAGAGGTTCTTATTTTTAGCTTTAATTGTTTGAACCGCAACCTTTACCGCCACCGTTACGCTGTCCCGCTGAAAACGGTCGAACCCGCCGCCCGGCATAATCTGCATATATTCGGCATAGCTGCCGCCGCTCCCCTTTGCATAGCCGGGGTTGTCCAGCATCCAGCCGTCAAACGAATACCGCTCGACAGCCTCTCTTGTCATTTTGAAGATTGCGGCGGCTCCGTCGGGAGTTGACGGGTCGGTTAGGTCGTCGGTGTTTACCCTTAAATCAATAACTCCGTAGGTAAACATGCCCCGTTCTCTTGCCTTTTGAACGATGTATTCAGGCGGGTCAAAATCGGTGCCGTCGGTGTTTTCTATGGAAACAGAGCCTGTACCGGTCTCGGATATGTAAAAGGTTTTCCCGTTTGTCGAAATCGGGATGATTACCGTATTAAAGCCCCATTCAAAGAGCTTTGTAAGCGCGGCATCTATCTGTGTCTTAACAGCCTGTCCGCCCTCGTTGCTTGCTATGTAATAATCGGTTCCGGCCTTAATCCATGCCCCTTTCATCTGGTCGGGGCGGGTAAAAAAGATATCCTCATACGGTAATTCGGTTTGGGTGGGCGCGGTGGAATTTTCGGTCGGCTCATACCGGGTTGTCGAGGTTTGGGATTCGGTCGCGGATGTGGTAAATGAATCGGAAATAAAGGATGTCACGGTTGCAAGCACACCGTTATTAACGGTCAGCAGGGCTGCCACCGCCAAAAAAGACACCGATACCGCAATAATCGACCCTGCAACCAAGCCTGGACGCGTTTTTTTGTGATTTCGATTTTGCATTGGATTATCCTTTCGCTGTAAACATCCTGTTTGTACCCTATAAAATTCCCAGAAGATTTTCGATTTCGCGGGTTGCTACCGCATTACCCGAAGATGGCTTGAAAAATGAATAGCTGAAAAACATTACTCCGCCGCATTCCGATTTAGAGCGGGTATACACCAGTTGCCGTTTAATTATATCATCATGGTCTGCCCATTCGGTCCTGCCGTCATCCCCAGCCCATTCATCGTCTGCAATGCCGATTTTATACAGGGCTAAACCGACATACAGCTTTACAGATGGACTACGCTGCATTGCAATCCAACCATCCAGATTTTTATCAAAAGCGCTTGATTTATTTAAAAAGCCGTAATAGATTTGGGGGCATATATAGTCTATATATTTTGCCTGTCTCATCCACAAAGCGACATCGGCATATAAGTTGTTATAATTATTGCTTTGAATTCCCCCCGGACTGATACCGAAATCGCAATCTTCCCGTGTATGTACCTTTGAATATACCGCCGATATAAGGACGCTTACCTGGAACCGTCTCCAGTCGGCTATGCCTAATTTTCCGCCCTTTGACTTGTATTCATCAAACGCGTTTTTTTCGAATGCTGCCGCTTTGTCTTTAGGGATGACGGCAGGATCATTCGGATAAAAATAATCGTCAAACTGAACCCCGTCAACATCATAGTTGTTGACAATCTCCCCAACCCCGTCAATAATCAGCTTTTGCGCTGCTGACGAGGAGGGGTTGTAATAATAGTTGCTTCCGGATTTAAAATAATCTTTACCGATTGCATAGCTTAAGTTTCCGCCGATCCTATACGGATTTATCCAAGCATGAAGCTCCAGCCCGCGGCTGTGAGCCGCCTGCACCGCATATTCGAGTGGGTCAAATCCTGCATCAATAAGCGGTTTTGCAGCAGCTGCCGCTTTAAATATTTTTGATTTATAATACGCATTGCTGTGGGAGCGAACATGGAATATAACAGCATTCAGCCCGTATGCTTTTGAGTTGGTCATTATTTGGTCGATCTGTGCTTTTGCCTGGGCAACGGTTTTGCCGTTAAGCATCCCGGCAAGCTCGATATATGAAACCCATACGCCGAGGAACTCTTTATCGGTATCCGGCTTTTTGGCGGTGGTTGTTGTCGGCTTCTTTGTGGTGGGATTTGTGGTCGGTTTTTTTGTGGTGGTGGAGGAGGAGGGGGAAAGAGAGGTTGATGAGCCCGCCGAGGTATCCGTGCCGAATTCGGTTGTGGTGAGGGATTCTTCCGGTATATCGGATGATGATTCGGATGATGAGGGCACACTGCCTGTTGTGGTGTCTTGGGCCGCGGTTGTCGGCTCATCATTTGATAAAAGCCAATACGAGCGGGGCAGACAGGAGGTCAATAAAAATGATATGATAAATAATGTGAATATAGTTTTTATATATCGCATCATGCGGCACCTCTCGACAGATTTAGGGGATTATAATACTATCAGTAATATATTACGGCTTTTTTCGGTACAGGTCAACATATAATGATTAATTTGATAAAATTACCACAATGTTTTTATAATAAAACATAACCATCTCGGAGCGACACATACAATTATATCTATGCGGACATGTATTCAATAATACGGATTAAACACACATATAAATATTGGCAATGTAGGGCGGGGGCACAACACGGAAACGCAATGCGCAAGGTTTTTCCCAACTCCGCGGAAAGTATGCGGCAATATAATGGAATAATATTATATATTTCGGGCTGTAGGGGAGGATTCCATATCCTCCCGTTCAACAATAAAGATTGCGTGAAAATGGTTTCGCATATATAAAAAAGGCAGACGCGCAATAAAATGCGTGTCTGCCGATTTTATAGGAAATTATGTTTTGGTTGATGCTTAGGCGGCAGTAGTAGCCGCTGTATAATTGGCACCATCATATTCGTAACCGTCATACTCAATTTTTGTTATCCCGGAAGCTCCGATTTCGACCTTGAATACAGCACTCGCAGGTACAAGGGTTACGATCTTCTCAACAACATCATTATCACTGGCTTGATCTACTAAACCTGAAGTTACCAATGTAGATGCATCTTTCTCTTGAACCACCTCTACATAAGCCAATTGTGCGGTTTGGAAAAACGAATGTGCGTTAGCCTTTGCGGTTTTTTCATTAGCTTCGTCAACATACCCGAGAATTGACGGAACCAGGACTGCGGCGAGAATACCGAGAATCGCGATAACAACGATAAGCTCGATCAGAGTAAAACCGCTTTTCTTGCTTTTTAACCTTTTAATAAGTTTCAACATCTATACTTCCTCCTTTTTATTGATCCAGAGACCTAAAGCCTCAAAGATTTTAAAAAAACAAAACAGACACCTTAAACCAGATACAAATACATGCGAAATATAATACTATACTTCACTGCTTCACTGCGACCACATTCAGGGAACGGCAACCGGATGACATAAATTTTGACTATCAAAACAATAGCAGAATAAAAAAACTTTGACAATTAATATTTTTAGGCCATGTAGCCTCGCGACTCTACCTTTCGGCAGGCTTGCTATAAGATTCGAATTAATTATAACATTTACGAAATTCCTTGTCAATAAGAGTATATTGTGGACTTTTGACAAGATTTGTATACAAAAACAGACTAAGGTAACCAAAATATTAGAAATTTACTTGTTTTTAACATTTTATGGACAAAATATCCGGCAGGGGGGTAAACATCCTGTAGGAGTTAAATGATGACAAATATAATATGCTTATAATTATCAGGTATAATAAACTCATAATTTATTGATATATGAATATCCTATCATATCTTTTATTTTAATTGAAATATTTTGACACATGTTGTATAATGGCTTTAGAATAGGAGTATTGTCAAAATATCTTCCTGTTCACTCACAAAATAAGGGGGAGTATCATTGGATGCTGTTAAATCGTTTTTTTTAAGTGATGCGTTTTTAACGGTTGCAATCATAATAGGCGTTATATTGATATTGTTTATCTTTTTGCTGATTCAGGAGAGAATAAATCGAAAAGCGCGCGCAAACTTGATGAAAGACCTGGTGGAAACCCAGGAGATCATTTTCAAAAATGCCGCCGCTCTTCTTTCTGATAAGCTTTCGGAATATACAGACACCGTTCTTCTCGCAAAAGTAAACAACATATATACAAAGCTGTTAAAGGAAAATTTGTTTCCCTCGGTCGACGATGCGTCAAAGAAAATAACCGAGCTAAACGAGTCGGTTGTGAGGCGTCAGGAAGAGGGCTTGGTTCAGATTGCCGATGTTCTTGCAGAGTTGTTTGCTGCCAAAGTTCGCGAATACATCGAGCAGGAGGTGGTGGTGATTTCCTCACTTCAAGAAACGACAACCCAGTTTTCAAAGGAGCTTTTGGGTATTACAGAAACCGTGCAGGAGCTTTCGCTGCGTTACAGTAATGTATATGAACAGGCAAACGAGATTGCCACCACGGTATCTGCGTCATCCGAGTTGCTCAGCACAAAGGTTGACAAGCTGGGAGATATGTTTGACGGCACGGCGCAATCAATCGAGATTATGCAGTCCAGCGTTCTTGAAAGCAAGGAAATAGTAAATGCCATGTCCCAGACAACCGCGCATATTCAGCAGTTATCCAATGAGGCCGCCGGCCTTCTCTCCGACCAGAATGAAAGAACCGCCAATTTGCTTACCGATGCGATAAACACCATGCAGCAGAGCGCCCAGACTTCTGCTCAATCGGTTGTATCAGAGCTTGGCGTGCATCTTACCGCCACCACCGATTTGATGTCCGGCACGGTTACAACCCTCAAAGATATCGTTGAACAAATTAACTCTGTCGCAAACCGGTTTTCAGAAGGGTTATCAAGCAGTTACACTGATTTCGGAGATAACATTAACCAAAGGCTTGCGGAGGTTTCAGACACTTTTTCACAGTCGATTACCGATCAGTGCCTGAAGATGTCCAGCAGCACAGAAGCCTGTTCAAACAATATTTCTCAGAATTTGCTTCAGCTTAACGATGTGCTTAAGGGGCATATTTCGAACCTACAGATTATTACCCAGCAGCTAAACGACAATATAAGCACATTAGGGGAGGGTGTCGATAAGTATGCAAGCAGGTTCGAGAGCGGCATGGACAGCTCTGTTTCGGCAGCTCTCGGTCAGATGGATAGCTCACTGGCGGAAATCGTAAAACGGCTTGTTAAGGTTACAAGCAATATACAGGAGGCGGCCGATGCGTTGCCTAAGGCGGTAAAATCAATAAAAGATAATATTTGATTTACGGTATAACAATTTATATGGCGTTTAGGGGGGGCCGAGGGGTTTGCTTAATTTTGAACCGAAATCACTGAATGAAATAAAGGAACAAATATTCGAGGATATACCTTCGCCTAATGTTTTTGCAGCTGACGAAGACGGCGAGGCAAACAGAATAATTGAAGATATAAGAAGCGGACGCCTGTCTTTTGTCGAGCTTACCGCTGCCGAGATGGATTATGTTTATCAGCTGGCAAATCTGTGCACGCAGGAGGAATATGAACGACTGCTAAACATATTTCCTCACCGAGTCACTTCAAAGCTGTTTGAAATCGGTTGGGTTTATTGTCAGTATAACCCGAATAATAATCGGGCTATCGAGCTTTTTACGATTGTGTGCAAATGGATGAAGAAAAACAGGCGGAGCGGGTTCAATAATACTTTAATCGGGCGAACCGATCTCCCGTGGAGGGAAATATATGTCCGCGCTGTTGAAATTTTAAGGATAAAAAGAATCAGTGTAGAACGGTTTTGCGAAAAATTTGATATTATTCCCAATACACAGTTTTATGAGCAATTAAATCTGATTAATCTGTCACGCTGCGACAAAGATGAGCTTTTGGAAAACGAAGAGATGTTGGCAGGTTTAATCGAGAAGTCGGAGCTGGAGTATCTCCGCCCGGCATTGAAAAATTATACGGCTCATTTTGATTTTGAAGTAATGCCGCAGCAGATAAAGGATGCGATATCCAATCGGTTGTCGGAGGAAAGTGTGGATGAATCCATCGGACTTTCGCCCAATATGCTAAAACGCATTTGTAAGCAAAGCCTTCAGTCTATGTTGGACCAATACGGCGATAAAAATGCCTCAAAAAAAGATGTGTTCAATACGATTGCATTGCGGATCAGGAATATTAAACCTCTTAAAATGGGCTTTTATTCAATCGATTTCGGTGGTTATGTTGTTATTGACAATGCTGATTGGGAGGATGCATACGCCTACACGCCATCGGTGTTCCGGAAGTTATATAAGGAATGGAAGGCGGCTGATTATCCCGAAAATTATTGGCCGGCGGCCGAGAAATCAACCCTTGCTGAGGCAAAGGATATTGTTTTCGGAATAAAAAAGGCGGATGTCATAAGGTTGGGATTTACTCAATTTGATATACTATATACCAAGGATTTACTGGCTGTTTCGAGATATTGATAGGGTAATATTATAAAGGGGCTGACACACGGTTTTTATTGTGCGTCAGCCCCGCTTACAGGAATTGCTTGTTATACTAATCTCACATTAGCATTAGAACTGTTGATCCTGTTTTTTCATGTTTTGATTACGATTGTCCTGACAATTGTCTTCGCACTGGTTTTGCGCACAGTTTTGCGCGTTTTGTTGATTTTGGTTTTGCCGGTTCTGTTTAAGTTTCTTTGAGTTATTGTTCTTTGCCATACAGCTCACCTTTCTTTTAAGTTAAAGCTTGAGAAACCAGCAATATTTTCTGCAATTTCACGCGATTTATACCAACCGAATGCCAAATAATCATAATTGTTGCATTTTTCGAACCCAATAAGTCGCCATACCGTATGAGCCATCCCGGGTAACCTCTCTGTTTAATAATTCAGGCGGATTATATGCCTCGGCCTGCTCAAGAGTTTCAAATTCAATTTCGGCAAACATAAACTCGGTGGGTTCACCTTTATCCACCAGACTGCATTCCAGATTATAACCGTCCGGCAGTCGGAAAACACGGTAATCCTTGCGTATCATGGGGGCATTGAGAAGCTTTTTTAGCTCTTTAAATGTATGCTCGTCTATCTCAATTTCTGTTTCCTGACGGACAAGAGTACCCTTACCCTTGAAGCAAAGTATATAATCAGTGCCTTTTGAGGATGTTTTGCTACGTATTCTGACAATCGGGTTGACCGAAATATATCCCTGATAAACCACAGCTTCTTCAATGAGAGGCAGGTCGTCCGGAAAACTGTTTATCAAAAATTTACGCTCAATTTCCATGTTTATAATCATCCTTTGGCTCATTTTATATGGTTTGCCGTTCGTATTGCTCTAATATAAATATATAATACCCGATTATTTGCATCTGTCAATTTCTTTAGGATTTGGTATCACAACATTACAATAAAAAACTTCTTTACTTTATCGGAAAATTAAAGTTGATAAAGTAAAGAAGTTGATAAGTAAAATGTAATAATGTGTATTACGATATTTTCAGTTGAAGCCGGAACCTGTCCGATATCATGGCGATAAATTCGCTGTTTGTGGGCTTGCCGCGTCCGTTATGTATCGTATATCCAAAATAGGAATTCAGCACATCCACATCGCCTCTATCCCATGCAACCTCAATTGCGTGACGGATGGCGCGTTCAACCCTTGATGAGGTTGTGGAGTGTTTTTTTGCCACGGCGGGGTAAAGTCTTTTTGTCACCGCGTTAATAATATCATCGTCATTGATTGACATTATAATTGCATCCCGCAGATACTGATAGCCTTTGATATGTGCCGGAACACCAATCTGGTGTATAATTTCAGTAACCCTCATTTCAAGGCTCCCCGCTGTTTGCGCGCTATGAGAGGGATTTCTCTGAAATGCATCGATCTTGTTTCTGCCGTTAAAGGATAAAATGCGTTCGGACATTTCATCTGCATCAAAGGGTTTTAAGAGATAATAATCAGCCCCCGCAAGCAGAGCCTCACGCTCGAGATTTGGGTTGTCATAACTTGACATTACCATCATTTGGGGCCGCTTTGCAAGATTTAATCTTTGCATACCGCGTAGGACCCCTATCGCGTCCAGATGTGGCAGGAAGAAATCCATTATAACCACATCCGGACGCGTTTGTTCAATAAGAGAGAGAACCTGCCGCCCATCCTTGGACACCGCCTGAACATCCAATGAATGCGCCCGCATAACCGCTGCACACGGCTTTCCGAAATGCTCACTGTCATCTGCCAATAATACCTTAACTGCCTTTTCCATCATTTTGCCCCCAAACTCATATATTTCTGTGCTTTAAATCAGCACAACGACACTATACCATATAATGGAATACAATGCAAGACTCTGGAATAAATTATTTTTAAATTTGGGGATTTTATTCCGGAAAGGCAATAAAAACCTATGCTGCCGGAGATTTCTGCTGTAACTGAACCGTATTGGCTGTTTTAAGCATGTTTTCAGCGAATATTGCAAATCCTCTTGTCGGATCGTTTACAAAGACATGGGTAACCGCGCCGACCAGCCTGCCGTCCTGTATAATCGGTGAGCCGCTCATTCCTTGAATAATACCTCCGGTTTTATCGAGAAGCAGTTCGTCCGTTATTATAATTACCATATTTCTTGTTGGGGATGAATCATTATATCGAACCTGGTCTATGCGTATATCATATAGCTGAGGAGTTACGCCGTTTATTGTTGCCATGATTTTTGCCGCCCCTGTTTTTACCTGCTGCTTCATGGCAACCGGTACGGGTTCACCCGATATCGGTGTCCGTTTTAAGGTGCCGTATATACCGGTTTCGCTGTTTATTGTTAATTTACCCAAGGTTCCGCCTTCGAATCCACCTCTGAGCTCACCGGGCTCGCCGCTCAAGCCTTTTACTACACTATAAATCCGAGCGGGAACCACCTCGCCGGTCGCCAAGGGGAGTATTTCGCCTGTATCAACATCACAGATTGCGTGTCCCAAACCTGCGAATACATTGCTTCCCGGGACATAGAATGTTAATGTTCCTATTCCTGCCGAGCTGTCTCTTACCCAAAGACCTGCTTTCCAACAGTTTTCGTTTACCGACTTTACACAACGAAAACGCATCTCAAAGATAATATTATCTCGTCTGATACGAAAGCTCATGGTTTTACTGCCGGCTTTTTCAATTATATTTGCCACCTGATCTGTTGTATTTACCGATTTTCCGTCAATCATAACCAGTACATCACCGACCTTCATACCGGCCGATTTAGCGGGATTTTTAGGGCCGTCTGCCGTATCAACATCGGACATTCCGACAACCAATACACCGTCGGTGAACATCTTGATGCCAAAGGGGTTGCCGCAAGGAACCACCATTGTCGTATCCACAACCTTGACGGTGACCTCTTTAATCGGGAACACACCGAAGAGATTTAAAGATGCGGGGTAACTGCTTCCGGGAGATAGCTTTGCAACCGGTTTCGGTGATTGCATTTCTGCCTTATCGGTGCTTACCCGAACCGCTCCGTTCAGCTTAAAATCATATCCGGAAACAACGCTGAATTGCTCCGGCATGGTATTACCCAGCATCAATATGACCGACAAAAGCAGGCTGCAAACCGTCAGCAAAGCAGCGCTCATGCGGCGGATTGTTTTACGCATAACAGCCCTGCCTTTCCGGTTTAACACCTTTAAATATATTTATTTTTAATATATTAAAAACCTCCCTTTGATGTAGTTTTTGACCGTCATCAAACTAATTGAGGTCTGTTTTAATGTTCCACCGTGTTGAGTCAGTATTTAACCATTAAAAAACTTTCTGACGGAAATACTTTTCACGATTAATAATTCGTATAATTTAAAGTATAAGTTTAAAATTTGCAATTTAGTGATATAATAATTTTTGGATAGCGTTTTGGATATTACAGGAAGGAAATGATTTAATATGAAAGCAAAAATTGATAGAGACGGCTGTATCGGATGCGGACTTTGTGCCACAATTTGTCCGGATGTATTCAGGATGGCGGATGACGACTTGGCAGAAGTATGGGTTGATAATGTGCCCCAAGAGGTGGAGGAACAAGCCATCGAAGCTGCAGATAGTTGTCCGGTTTCGGTTATTGAAGTGGAATAGCGATACTAATCTCAAATAAAAACAACGATAAAATTATCACTCATAACGCATTCTTCTAATACTAATTTAATTTAAATTAGTATTAGAAACGCATCGCTCTATTTTATCGGCTTTCATGATTGAGATTAGTATTAATACTCTGCAAACCGTCTTTATTATGATTTCGTAATGAAGACGGTTTTTATTTTTTGTGGTATTATATTTTTACACAATAAACACTTTTAATTCGAGGGTTTAATTAATTGCGAATTATTGGTTTGTTTTTTGCATTTCCAAATTTTATGTAACAATTCGGCGGTTAACTCGTCTAATAAGTGAGATCTCAAAAAAAGGAGTTTCCATATGGGTGATAATTTTTATGAACAAAATGAGTTATCCACATTAATTGATGAATATGGGAGCGGCGTACTTAACACAGCTTATCTGTATTTAAAGGATAAACAGCTTGCTGAGGATGTTTTTCAGGAGGTGTTTATCAAGGCATACCAAAAAATCAACACCTTTGAGTTCCGCTCATCGATTAAAACTTGGCTGATCCGCATTACCATAAATCAATGTAAGGATATGATAAAGAGTGCGTACAGAAAAAAAGTACATATCGGTATTGATGAAAATGAACATATCATAAAATCGGCGGAACAGGTTGCAGAGGAAAATATTGAGAACGAAATGCTTTACAGCGCCGTCATGTCGCTCCAACCGAAACACCGCGAGATAATAATGCTGCGATATTATAACGAGCTTTCACTTGATAAAATTGCCGAAATATTGCAGATTTCCAACGGCGCCGTTCGCACCCGTCTTTCTCGAACAACGGCTTTACTTAAAAAAACAATAACCGCATGAAAGGAAGGTTTTTATGGACTTTAATAATTTTAAAAAATATATTGATGAGAAAAAATCGCTTGAAGTCACCCCGGAACTCAAAGAGAAAACCATTTCTGCAGCAGAGAAATATGATGAAATCCCGATTGAGCAAAAGAAAACACCATATATAAAATTCTCTAAAATTAAACGCTTTTCCGCAATCGCGGCCGGCTTTTTCGTTGTTGCATCGGTTATATTGGGCATTTATTTTTTCGGTATTCCCGGTTTGACAAATAATTCATCCGAGCATGTTATGAACTCCGGCACCAAGAGCAGACCTGATTATGTCGACAGTGAAGGTGATTTCGGTAATAACCTTGTTGATATTAATGAAGATGAAGCGACACAGTTCGCAGAAGCAACACAAGGTACCCAGAATAATTCAATCGGGAAGTCCGAAAAAGCCGGAAACACCAATATTAATATGGCTAAACCGACCCAAAACAAGGGGCTTGCCACTCCGGGCAAGACTCCCGACAGACCCATGCCCCCGCAAGAAGAAGGATTTAGCGAGAACCCATTCATAAAAACAAAAGATAATGCAATATCCACCTTCTCCATTGATGTGGATACAGCATCTTATGTAAATTTCCGCAGTTATATTTCTCAGATGACCTTAAAGGAGTTCCAACAAAGCGGATATACCATAAGGATCGAGGAAGCAATTAATTATTTTGATTATGATTATGTAAAGCCGTCGGGTGATGTTCCGGTCGCGGTTACCACATCGGTCGGAAACTGCTCATGGAACAAGAACGCGAAATTGGCTTCCATCACTGTTGCGGGCAGAGATTTAACAGCGGCTGAGAAGAGGGGCTCAAATATAGTATTTCTGATTGATATATCCGGTTCAATGAGCAGCGAAAACAAACTGCCTTTGTTGAAAAAGTCACTTATAAATGCGATTGAAAATCTGGATAATAACGATACCGTATCCATTGTCACCTATGCATCCGGGGTAAAGACCGCCCTTGCCGGTGCCAAGGGAAGCGAAAAGGTTAAAATAATAAATACCCTCAATTCGTTAAAGGCAAGCGGAAGTACGGCAGGCGCGGACGGCCTCAATGTTGCGTACAGTGTTGCCCAAGATTATTTTATTAAGGGCGGGAATAACCGTATTATCCTTGCCACCGACGGGGATTTCAATGTAGGCCCGAGCAGCCTTGATGAAATGAAGAAATTGGTTACCGAAAAAAGAGAAAGCGGTATATATATCACGGTTTTGGGCTTCGGTGTCAACTATTACAGCGGCGACGGAAGGCTCGAAACTATCGCAGATAACGGCAACGGCGGTTATTATGTCATTGACTGCCTTGAAGAGGGCGAAAAGGTGCTTTGCGACCAGTTCACAAGCGTTCTTTTCACAATAGCAAAAGATGTTAAGCTGCAGGTTGAGTTTAACCCCGAAAGCGTTGAAAGTTACCGCTTAATCGGTTATGAAAACCGTGTGCTTTCAAATGAAGATTTTGAAAATGACAAGGTGGATGCAGGGGATCTGGGAGCGGGGCAGACGGTTACGGCGTTATATGAAATTGTTCTTAAAAATCCCGGCGCTCAGAATCTTTTCAAGGTAAAGATAAGGTATAAAAATCCGGGTTCGGATGTATCAAAGTTGTATGAGCATACCGCGCAGATAAGCCAAATGCTGTCGGATGATTTCTATTTCGTATCGGCTGTTGCCGAAGCCTGCTTGGTTATCAATGATTCAAAGTATAAGGGCACCGCCAGCATTGCCCATGCGTATGAAACGGCATATGAACACGGCAACAATCCGGATGATAGCAGCAGATTGGGATTTATCAAAATTTTAAAAAATCTGAAATAATCGTAAACAACAAAAAAGACCAGGGTAGTAGGGGCGGATAGTATTCCAAGTGTGACATAGTTTACACTTGATACTAAATCCATTTTAAAACATTCTAGAATAGAGCGATGCGTTCCTAATACTAATTTAAATTAAATTAGTATAGGAAGAACGCGCCATGAGCGATAATTATGGAATAGTTATTGTTGGATTTAGTATGACATGATATCCGCCCCTACATTGTATTATTTTTTAATTACATATTTATACCAAAAAAAGGCCGGAGAAATGATGCTGTTTCCCCGGCTTTTTTGTTGTTTTTGAGGCTGATTTATGCTTCAGCCTCATATTTGTGTTTTTCCATCCATATGAATAGAACAGGCATTCGAGAAGAAAGGATGGAAAAATGATGTTGCTTGATACAGGTATGGTGATATTATATCTCGCCGTATTGATCGGTATAGGGTTGAAAGGCCGGGTTAAGGATGTAAGCGGCTTTACGGCATCGGATTGCGGATACGGCACTTTCACCATATTTGCTTCACTTTCGGCATCGTATATAGGCGGAGGCTATTCATCGGGTAACGCTGCCGAAGCATATTCCGGCGGTATCGGTATGACTGTTGCCCTGTTTGGTTTCAGTATTTCAACCATTCTTATCGGGCGCTTCCTTGTGCCCGGAGTCAAACAGTTTGCAGGGGTAACCACCGTGGGTGGGATCATAGGCAAGGCATACGGCAGGACAGCAAGGGTGCTGACCGGAATTTTTTCGTTCTCCTGCTGCGCGGGGATGGTGGGCGCGCAGATGGGGGCAATCGGCTTGGTGTTCAATGTGCTTTTAGGAATACCCCCCAAGCTGGGCATCATCATAGGCTGCGGTATTGTGATGTTATATTCGACAAGCGGCGGGCTAAAGTCGGTAATTATGGCGGATATGATTCAGTTTGTTATGCTGGCAATCGGGATGCCGCTTCTTCTTGTTATGGCGCTTTCACGCTTGGGCGGAGTGGGCGCCCTGCTTGAAACTCTGCCGAGGGAATATTCAAATCCGTTTAACGGTACAACGATTGCCGGATTTATTTCCCTCTTTATAACCATGATGTTCGGGGAGGCGCTTGCCCCTCCCTATACCCAACGCCTGCTGATAGGCAAAAATCCGTCGGGTACAGCAAGAGCAACCATATTAAGCGGTATGTTTTCGATACCCTTTTTTATGATAACCGGCATGATCGGCATGACGGCTTATTCACTTAATATAACCGGAGAGGCTTCCGCCGCCATGCCTGCTCTGGTGAAGTCGATACTGCCCATGGGCATAAGAGGGGTGGTGATGGTATCGATGGTGTCTATAATACTTTCCGCCGCAGACGGTTTTTTAAACGGAGCATCGGTGGGTCTGGTATGCGATACCGTAAAGGTGCTTTACCCCGATATGTCGGAGAAGGCTGAGTTGTGGTGGCTTCGGGCGGTAAATCTCGCAACAGGGCTTGCGGCCATTGCGGTGGCGTTTATTCTGCCGAATATATTTAATATACTTATTTTTGCTTATTCCTTCTGGTCGCCGTTAATACTGGTGCCTCTGGCTGCCGCCATGCTCGGAATTAAATCTAACGGCCGGGCATTCCGCCGTGCGCTGGTCGCAGGCATGGCATCCTCGACCGTTTGGAATTATGTGTTTTTAAAACCATGGAATATCGACGGAGGGGGGGTGGGTATGGTATTCAATCTGATTGTTTTTGCATTATCCACCCGAGAATTTCATAAATATCAATCCCAAAAGATAATCACATTGAAATGCAGATAATATTGGTTTGTTATTTCTCGATAAATCGGTTAATTTATGTGACAATAAGCACACCGCATTATAGCCATCTGATACTAATTTATATAAATTAGTATTAGAAGAACGCGTTCTGAACGATAATTTTATCGTCGCTTTTATTTGAGATTAGTATTATGAATGGTTTGAAATGACAACAATGCCGTTATACGAATGCAAATTCTTAATCCTCAAGCAATTCGGTCATCAATTCCTTGATTTTTACCGGATTGCCGCGGCCTGAGGTCTTTTTCATGACCTGACCTATCAGCGATTGGAAGGCGGCGGCTTTGCCCGCCTTATAATCGGCGACCGATTTTGGCTGTTGGGCAATAACCTCTTTCACAAAACCGGACAGCACCGCCTCATCATTAATCTGCTCCAGTCCTTTTTCACGCACAATGATTTCCGGGTCGATATCCTTTTCCCACAGCATTTGAACCAATGAACGACAGGTTCCGCTGTTTATTCTGCCATCCCCTGACATCTGTGCAACGGCGGCAAAGTGCTCCGGCTTAATCGGAATTTCTGTTTCGTCCGGCTGCAACAGGCGGGATACATCGCTTAATATCATGTTTGCCGCAAGGGTGGGATGGGAGGTCAGTTCGGCTGCTTTTTCAAAATAATCGGCAATTTCCCGCTGGATGGTAAGCTGCTCGGCGGCATAGGCTGTCAAGCCGTATTCCTCTATATATTTTGCCTTTCGCGCATCGGGCAGGGTGGGTATTTCCGCCCCT
This sequence comes from Oscillospiraceae bacterium, assembly GCA_028683785.1. Taxonomy (GTDB): domain Bacteria; phylum Bacillota; class Clostridia; order Oscillospirales; family Acutalibacteraceae; genus Avimonas. The sequence continues at coordinate 12,870 of JAQUHC010000003.1, read as the reverse complement.
AACGCATTCCGCTCGTCATCGGTTATTTCTATTATAGGCAGGTCGGGGTCGGGAAAATACCGATAATCGTCGGCATTTTCCTTGCTCCTCATCGAATAGGTTTTGCCGGTGTTCTGGTCAAAGCGGCGGGTTTCCTGAACCAGTTTCTCCCCCGATTCCAAAGCCTCCACCTGACGGGCAAACTCATATTCGATGGCCTTGACCGCAAACTGAAAGCTGTTGATGTTTTTCATTTCGGCGCGTGTCCCCAGCTTCTTTTCGCCCTTTTTCCTAACCGAAAGGTTGACATCGCAGCGGAAAGAACCTTCGTTCATTTTGCAGTCCGACACCCCGGTATAGAGAATAACGGCACGCAGTTTTTGCAGGTATGCCTTAGCCTCCTCTGCCGAGCGGATATCCGGCTCGGATACTATTTCGATAAGCGCTACCCCGCCGCGGTTACAGTCGATAAGCGTTCCCTCTCCCTCAAGATGAACCAGCTTTCCGGCATCCTCCTCGATATGGATTCTGGTAATGCCGATACGTTTTGTCCCGTTGCCGGTTTCAATATCCAGATAACCATGCTCGCATAAAGGCAGGTCATACTGTGATATCTGATACGCCTTCGGCAGGTCGGGATAAAAATAATTTTTACGGTGTTGTTTTGTATCCGAGGCAATTTTGCAGTTGGTGGCAAGCCCCGCTTTGACCGCGAAATTCACCACCTGACGATTTAATACCGGCAGTGTTCCGGGCATCCCGGTGCATATAGGACAGCACTGGGTATTGGGCTGAGCACCGAAATCGGTTGGACAGCTGCAGAATATTTTTGTTTTGGTTTTCAGCTCTACATGAACCTCCAGACCGATAACCATTTCATATTTTTGAATAGTGCTTTGTGATACCATTATTAATTCCCCCTTTGCTCAAAAGCGTAAGCAGCGCGGTAAAGCAGAGGCTCGCTGAACGATTTGCCAATAAGCTGCATTCCTATCGGCAACCCCTGAGAATCGGCGGCACAGGGCAGGGACAGCGCGGGTATTCCGGCAATATTCGAAGGCACGGTATACACATTGCATCTGAACATTACCAAGGGATCTCGGTGCTTTTCACCCAATTTAAATGCCGTTGTGGGGGTGGCAGGCGACAGGATAAAATCATAATGCTCAAACGCCCGATTGAAGTCCTCGATAATCAAGGTGCGGACCTGCATGGCTTTTTTATAGTACGCGTCATAGTTTTCGGCGCTTAAAACATGGTTGCCCAGAATTATGCGGCTCTTGACTTCCATCCCGAAGCCCTCGTTTCTTGTGGCCTTGTAAATATCATCAATATCACCGTCGACATCGGCACGGAAGCCGTATTTTATACCATCGAACCGCGCAAGATTTGACGAAGCCTCGGCGGATGAGATTGCATAATAGGCGGGCAGTGCATAATTAATATTCGGCAATGATATCTCCTCGACCTTTGCGCCGAGTTTTTCATAAACCGTCGCGGCTTTAAGGATAGCCTCCTTTACTTCGGCCGCGATACCATCCCCGAAATTCTCTTTTGGCAATCCTATCCGAAGCCCCTGCACGCCCTGCTCAATACCTTGGGTAAATGACGGCCAATCATAATCAAGCGAGGTGGCATCCCCCGCGTCGTGGCCTGCAATCGCCTCCATAACCATTGCAGAATCCCGTACATCTTTGGTAAGCGGCCCTATCTGGTCGAGGGAGGACGCGAATGCAACCAATCCGTTTCTGGAAACAGCACCATAGGTAGGCTTGATACCCACAACCCCGCACAATGCCGCCGGCTGTCGCACCGAGCCGCCTGTATCCGAGCCCAGGGTAAACGCCGCCTCATCGGCTGCAACCGCCGCCGCCGCGCCTCCCGAGCTGCCTCCCGGAACCCGTGAAAGGTCACGCGGGTTGTGTACCGGCTTGAAATACGAGTATTCATTGGTCGAGCCCATTGCAAATTCATCCATATTGAGCTTGCCCAGCATAACAACATGCCGTTGCTCCAGCCTATCTATTACGGTTGCGTTATAGGGCGGAATGAAGTTCTCAAGCATTTTTGAGCCGCAGGTGGTATTTATACCATTTGTACAAATGTTATCTTTTATGCCGGCGGGAATGCCCGCTAAAGGTGACAATTTCTCCCCCGCGGCGCGAAGACGGTCAACCTCGGCGGCCTGCTCCAACGCCCGCTCGGCGGTCACCCGTATATACGCCCCCACATCGCCGTCAACCAAATTGATATTATCTATATATGCTGTCGCCGCCTCGACGGCCGAAATATCCTTTGCTGCAAGATGGCCGCTCAATTCCGAGACGGTCATTTTTGTGATTTTGTCTTTCATACAACACCCTGCCTTTCTAATACTGATCTCAAATAATAGCGGTGATAAAATTATCGCTCATAATACATTCTTTTTATACTTAGTTAATTAAAATTAAGAAGTAGGAATGCATCGCTCTGTTTATCGGCTTTTATAATTGAAATCAGAGTAAACTATAAGTTGCGCCGACCGTTTTTATTCAACAACCTGAGGTACGAATATATAACCGTCCTGCTTTTGAGGCGCCCCTGAAAGAAGCTGTTCCCGGCTGTATAACAATTGGGGTATATCCTCGCGAAATACATTTATTAACGGCATAACATGGGTGGTAACCGGAACACCGGAGGTATCAACCTGCTCAAGCTGATTTATAAGTGCAATTGTCGCATCCAGTCTTTGGGCGAGCTCCTCTTTCTCCTCGCCGTCCGGATTCAGCTTGGAAAGCTCGGCGATTTTGTCCAGATTTATTTTTTCAGCGGCTTTTTTCCCCTTCGCGCCGTCAATTGTACCCTCCCGGGACAACTGTGTGAGCCCCAATATATCCAGCTGCTCCCCATCCACAACGTTGGGCGCGTCGGTCATAGGACAGCTTGCATCCTTTATCTTTGGGAAGGCGATGACCTCACGCAAAGATTCCTCGCCAAGCATCAGCATGACCAGACGGTCAAGCCCAAAGGCAAATCCGCCGTGGGGCGGCGTACCGTATCTGAAGGCATTGACCATAAATCCGAAACGCTCATTTATCTGCTCTTTGCTGAACCCCAGCGCCTCAAACATCTTCTGCTGCACGTCACGACGATGAATTCTGATACTGCCGCTGCCCAGCTCAACCCCGTTGAGAACCACATCATAGGCTTGCGCCCGCACCCTGCCGGGGTCAGAAATCAAATATTCAACATCCTCTGGATAGGGCATGGTAAACGGGTGATGGGTGGCTAAATATCTGCCCTCCGCCTCGGAATACTCAAACTCGGGGAAATCGGTGACAATAAGGAATTTGAAATCCCCCTCCCGCCTAAGCTCCAGCATATCGGCAAGCTCCAACCTCAATCCCCCCAGAGTTCGGCAGACGGTTGAATATTTATCGGCACAGAAAAGTATAAAATCACCGGGCTGTGCACCCACTGCTTTAAGCAGTTCGGTGAACGATTCCGGAGAAAAGTATTTATTGAGGATTGAATATGGGGTGCCGTCTTCCCGCATGGCTATCCACGCCATACCTTTCGCCCCAAATCCCTGCGCCTTTGCCGTAAGCTCCTCAATTGTACCGCGGCTGAATTCCCCGCCGCCCTTTACATTGATGGCTCGGACATACCCTCCGTTTTCCACCGCATTGCGGAAAACCGAAAATTCGCACCCGCGCATAAGCTCGGTCAAATCAATGATAGGGAGCCCGAAGCGCAGGTCGGGCTTGTCACTTCCGTAGGTGTCCATACATTCGCGCCATGTAAGTCGGGGAAAAGCTTCATCGCTTTTTAATCCCATGACATCCGAAAAAATGTGTTTGAACAGGTCTTCAAGCAGGATTAATATATCCTCTTGGTCTACAAACGACAACTCCAAATCCACCTGAGTAAATTCGGGCTGACGGTCGGCACGCAAATCCTCGTCCCTGAAACAGCGAGCCACCTGATAATATTTATCTATCCCGCCAACCATCAGCAGCTGCTTAAATATCTGGGGCGATTGGGGCAGAGCATAAAATTTGCCCTGATGAATTCGACTGGGTACAAGATAATCCCGCGCCCCCTCTGGGGTGCTTTTTGTCAACATAGGGGTTTCTATCTGTATAAAGCCGCTATCGTCCAGATAATTGCACACCGATTTTACAACCGTGGCTCTAAACCGCAGATTGTTAAGCATTTTTGGGCGGCGAAGGTCGATAAACCGATATTTAAGCCGCAGGTCCTCCCGAACATTGGCGGCATCCTCCAGCTGAAACGGCAGGGTTTCGGCTTCGGACAGCACCTCCAATTCGGAAGCTGCCAATTCTATTGTTCCGGTATCAAGCCGCGGGTTATAGGTTTCGGCATCCCTTGTGCGGACAACCCCTTTAACGGCAATTGTGGATTCTGTTTTAAGCGATTCGGCCGCTGCAAAATCCTTTTGCGACAGATTCCGCGCATCGAAAACCACCTGCAGCGTTCCCTCTCGGTCCCGCAGGTCGATAAAAATAACGCCGCCCATATCCCGCTTATTCTGAGCCCAGCCCATAGCGGTAACCAAACGCCCTTTATCCTTTTCACGCAATGCGCCGCAATAATCAGTTCGTTTCATTTGATTTCCCTCCTGCTTTTGTACAATAAATAATAAAAACGCCCTCCATCCCTAAAACTGGGACGAAAGGCTAACTTCCGCGGTACCACCCAAATAGGCTGAACCTGCAGCCCACTCAATCACCTATGGTTTACGGCTGTAACGTGCCGTCATACGCCTGCGCCTAATAACGCATATATCATGCGCGTTCAGACAGAAACTCGGGGATGTTCTTCCTCCCGATTGCCGTACCGGATTGCACCAACCTCCGGCTCTCTGTAACGCCAACTCAGGGCTACTCTTCCCGTCAAAGTTTTTTACTGTTTTCATAATTATACTTTATTTTCTCCGTTTGTCAATTATTTTATTCATGCTGTTTGTTTTCGGCTTCTTAATAAGTCTAGCAAACGCTGGGCTTTATTCTTTTGTATTGGAAAACAATACTTATTCGCATATAATATCCATATCAGTGTAGCGTGGGGATTCATTTCTATCTTATACTAATTTAAAATAAATATATAGAAATATCATAATAAGAAGATATACAACGGACTTGGATATTATCTATGTTTATAAATTAAATTAGTATTATGAGTATTCGGTTGTCACGTGTCCTATAGGCGAAGCCGATAGCCAAAATAGTTTAAGTCTATTTCTGGATGAACAAGACGGGTATCCTTGGTCAGACCGCTTATGTAGCTATTTGCAATAAAACATAAATATAAAATGTATTAAAACTACCTTCAAAAATACACACATTACCGACTGACTATTCTTTCGCGGAAAATCCATTTTACAGAAAATTCGACACTTTTTCCTCCTTTAAGATTTGATAGGTATTGTATGTTAGTGACCGTTCTAAATAAGAAGAATTTCAACTTTAAATATTATATTTGTAGCTTTTTTAGGCTCTTGTGGGATTTATAAGTATAAGGGGGTTGCAATATGAAGATACATTCATCTTGCACTGATGATTATAAAAATGAAGTAATAGATAAATATTCTGCAATGATATATAGAATAGCACTTACTCAAGTTCGCTCAGTTTCAGATGCGGATGATGTATTTCAAGAAGTATTTTTAAGATATTTTCAAAAAGAAAGAACTTTTCAAAATGAGGAGCATAAAAAATCTATTCGACACGGTATATCCTATAAGTTTGCTATCATTACAGCATGTTTTGCTTTCATTGCAGTAATTGTTCTCATCTATCCATACTTTGATACAAGCAATAAAAATATGTTAAATAATAAAGGGTTGTTGTCATCTTCTGAGTTAGCCTCATCTTCTGGGTTGACCTCATCTTCTGGGTTGACCTCATCTTCTGGGTTGACCTCATCTTCTGAGTTAACCTCATCTGTCTATGACGATGCTGTGCTCGTGGGTTTTTCTGTATTGGCTTATTCACCTAAAACAGCAAACCAATCCCTCACGCCAAACTATCTTGATGAAACAATTCCGACGAAACTTAATCCAAATATAAGGGTGTTAATGGCTAATTTTAGTCCCTTAACGTCCTCCGTTCCCGGGTATCCATTCAAATTTGGATTCACTCAGCAGGACAGTAAAAATGTTGATAATTATGAAATACGTATAACTACTAATAATGGAGAACTTTTAGACTGGAATAGAGAAACCGGTGATATTACTAACTATGGTAAAGATCATAAGGTAGATCCCAATAAGACTCTTTTTTGGTCTCCTTTAGGTGGAACAGAGATAGCAACAAACGCAAATATAATTATTTCAATAATAAAAGATGAGAAGAAAATTGGCGAACAAATCGTGAAAATTTATGAAGAAAACAACTTGTATTATGCCATTACTGATGAAATCCAGATTTAAATTTGAAATAAGGTTAAAGGTTGGGCGCACCTAAAAAGAGCAAGGCAGGTAAACGAATGTTGTTGGCCGACCTTGCTCCATAATGTTTAAAATGATAAAGGACGGAGACATTGATGCCCCAAATACCGTCAGAATATGATAGACCTTTTTCTAAATTCCGTTTATGTCTATGACGACCGGCTGATCATGCTCCAATAAAATAATCAAATCCGGACCATCTACCAATTTTTACGATTGGCGATGCGTTCGGATTTGTTGTTTAAATGACACATTGTCAATAGTTTGATATACCTATAGAATTTTCTTTGTGTTGTGCACTTACACCAAACAAAAAGGTTGACTGGAATTGAATTGCGGCATACCAATTCTGCTTCTCCCAAAACAGCCCTCAAGCGGCTGAGCGATGCGTTCAACAGTAAAGTCGCCCGAGCCCCATGTTATAAAAGGCATGATTTGTCCTTTTTAATCATATAAATGATACGAAAACCTAGTGAACAGAAAGGCTTGGTGATTATAAATGAAACCGAAACAAAATACCCCGTCGGAGCTTAAAGGTATAATCGAAAAATATCGCAGGGAGATGCTTGAATCATATCAGAAAAAATCCTTACCCGATGATATAACATCTCCTGTAACAGAAACCTCGATACCTGAGCAGCCGTCTTTTTCGTACACTTGCCCGGATATCGAAGATTTACCGGTACAAAAAGTTCAGCCTGCACCACAGTTCCCCCCCGCTGCATATGATTTTGAGGATGAGTGCTCCCCGTCACCCTCCATGCTGCGCCCCTGTATAAACCAGGAGGCAGCGGCGCTCAAGCCCGAGCCCGATGTAATGCCCGCAACAAATATATATAATGCACCGGTTGAGGACGAATGCTCACCTTCGCCCTCGATGTTCCGCCCGATTAATCAGCTTAAAAAAGAGGTGTTGGCATCTATGCCCGCATCCCCGTCTTCCCCCGCCATGCTGCAGGTTAATGTCATGTCCGGAAGGCCGGCGGCTCCGGTGGTCGGGGCGCGGGTTTTGGTCACCCGTGTCGGGGCGTCCGGTCAAAAGGTGCACAAGAGTATCCGAACCGACGACAACGGCAGCACCCCGATAATTACCATGCCGACTTGTGAGCCCCCCGCTCCCTGTACAATCGAGGTCAATGCAAACGGTTATTGCGGTGCAAGGTATTCGGGCATACCGCTTTACGGAGGGTTAACTGCAATTCAACAGATTGATCTCATTCCGCTGCCCGCAGGTCAAAAATCGGAGCTTCTCATATTATTTGACGAAACACCGTCACAGAAATAAACCAAACACCCCGACTTTTACCGAGACGGCAAAAATACATATGGGATGTGCTGCCTTGAGACGATTTACATTTGTAAAAAATGCATTCATATTGACCGGAACTTCTCTGTTGCTTCGCACGGTCGGAATGTTCTTTCGGGTATATCTATCGAACAAAATCGGCGCAGAGGGCATGGGCTTATATCAGCTGGTGTTTTCGATTTATGTGCTTGCCTCCACCTTTGCCATATCGGGCATTTCGACAGGCGTAACCCGTCTTGTGGCCGAACAGGCGGGTCATGGAACCCGACGCAGCACCCGCCAAATCCTGAGAAGAGCCGTCATGTTAAGCCTTTCGGCGGGTATATTATCCGCTCTTATTGTGATATCGGGCGCCGATACAATCGCCCGATACGGGCTGGGGGACATCCGGGCAGTACCCGCCTTGAAGATACTTTCGCTGGGGCTGCCGTTTATGGGCATATCCTCCTGCCTGCGCGGATATTTCATAGCAAGGCGGCGGGTTTCATATTCGACAAATGCACAGCTTATCGAACAGCTTGTAAGAATTGTCATCATTTTTCTGATAATCGACCGCTTTGCTTCAAAGGGTATCAGCGCGGCCTGTGCCGCCGTAATGATAGGGGATACCGTTGCCGAAACAGCATCCTGTCTTATTCTTGCCATGAGTTATTTTATCGACCGCCGCCGTCTTCCCGCAACCGTATCCGGGGGGCAGGCAAAGGGTAAGCCGCGCATTTTAAGGCGGCTTCTGGCGATCGCTCTGCCCATCTCCGCTGCGCGCTATCTTAACACCGCCCTGCGAACAATAGAAAATCTTCTGGTGCCGAATTGCCTTGCAAAGTTTTCAAAATCACGGGAACGCGCCCTTTCGGAGTTCGGTATGCTTAAGGGCATGGCGTTGCCGATATTATTTTTTCCCTCATCCTTTTTATCGGCGTTTTCCACCCTGCTGATACCCGAAATAACCGAAGCATCCGCCTTGGGGCAGACCGAAAAGGTGGAGCGCGCGGTAACCCATTCCCTGCGCATCACCCTGCTTTTATCAATTCCGATAAGCGGGGTTTTTATAATGTTTTCATCCCGCCTCGGCATGATCATCTACCGCAGCGAGGAGGTGGGTTTTCTGATAGGCGTGTTGGCGCCGATTATGCCGTTTATGTATCTTGAAAGCGTGGTTGACGGTCTTCTAAAGGGGCTTGACCAACAGGTAAGCTCATTGAAATACAGTATGTTAGACTCTGTTTTACGGATTTCAGCAATTATATTTTTAGTCCCGACACGAGGAATAAAGGGCTTTCTGTTTATAATGATAGTCAGCAACATTCTGACCTCATCCCTGAATATCCGCCGTCTTCTTGTGGTGACAGGGGTGGGTATGCGCTGGGGGCAGTGGGTGTTAAAGCCCCTGCTGGCAATTGTAACATCGGGGGTGGTTACGGCAGGATTGCAGCACATTATAAACGGCCGTTCGCTGCCGATACCCGTTGTTATATTGGCTTTATCAGCCGTAATGCTGCTGATGTATGCCGTTTTATTATATATGTTCGGCAGCATCAGCCCCGCGGATTTCAAATGGGCAGGTCGTACAAAAACGCAAAGCAGGAAGCGGTCTTGACCGTTCCTGCTTTGTCCGTTTTATGATAGAATAATCCGCAAAAGTAGGGCAGGGGCTTGCTCCTGCCGTGCTGCGCACCCCTGCCGCTGCTGGTATTAGTTGATTGCTTTATATTGGTTAATCGGGCTTGACTCACAATGAAAAACCGTGCGACAGCCCTAAAATTATACGTTTTTTGGTGAAACTTTATGTGATGCAGTAGTGGCACACATTTTCCATTATGCGTCACCCCTTTATATTTCTGTGTTGTTCACCGCATAAAAACAGTGAAAATAAAATTATTCAACCCCCGTTTTTACCTCAACCTCTGTATCAGCGCGGTGCCGTTGTCTTTTAACCATTTTTTCGACACCTTATAATCGGGGAGTACCCGACCGACCTCGTTCCAGAATTTTGGTGAATGATTCAGCTCTTTGAGATGGCAAAGCTCATGGACAACCACATAATCGATTACATCGGGCGGCATGAGCATCAACAGGCAATTAAAATTGAGATTACCCTTGTTTGAACAACTGCCCCAGCGTGAGACCTGATTGCGTATGGTTATCCTGCCGAATCGAACACCGACTATCGGGGCATAATAGGCCACTCTTTCGGGAATTATTACAAGTGCCTTGTCGGCAAGCTGATGGATTTCTTCCGAAGTGAATTTGGGAGCGCTCTCCTTTTGTTGCTGGGCCATCTCGACTTTTTTCTTCATAAGCTTCATGTGCTTTTCCAGCCACAGTGATTTTTCTTCAATAAACCGTTTAATGTCCCTATCCGGCATGCGATAAGGCGCTCTTACAAGTACCCTCAAATCTCTTGTAATTTCAAGGGCAATTGTCTTTCTGCCGCTGCGGATTATTTCAAAATTTGTATTGTTATCATTCATCGCGTTACCCCAAAATCATATTGAATTAGCTCCATTATTTATGGTTTGTTGGTATAATCCTTGATGTGGCATTAATATGAGATTAATATATAGCATATAACAATCTGACGGGTTCTGCAACATGGATGAGTTTATATTTTAGTATTTAGATGTTAACATATTGTGCTATAATGATATTATAAATTGCAGCGGAAATTAATGGTGGCGATACATGAAAGGAATAATCGAACGAGTATTATAACATCAGCAAGCGGCGGGACAAGGTTTTTCGGTATTCATATGGTAAGTGCTCTTTTAAAAAAGGGACATAAATTAGCGATTGCAACAAGAGGCAATACAAAAAAATCTAAAAATCGGAGTAAGATAAAATGAATAACAGAGCCTATATCATAATACATGGATTTGGCGGCGGGCTTGAGGAGATTGGATACCTGAAAGAATATTTAATTAAAAACGACATTTCGCCCCGGTGTGTTTTGCTCGCGGGTCACGGCGGTACAAAAAAAGAATTAAGAAAATCCAAATACATGGATTGGATCCGGTCCGGGGAACAGGCTTTGGAAAAAGCTAAAAACGAATACGATTCGGTGGTATTAATGGGATTTTCTATGGGCGGGTTGATTTGCTCATATCTGGAAACTAAATATAAGGTTGACGGGTTGGTCCTTATCAATACGCCGGTGTATTATTGGAATATAAAAGTTATTGCCAAATCCATTATTGATGATATTAAGAACAGACGATGTGACAATATCAGTTATTATAAAAAAGCCGCTTTCAAGACGCCGATACGCTCCTGTATTCAATTTTTAAGGCTGCTCGCAAAAAGCAAAAAAATATTTCAAAATATTGAATGTCCGACACTGGTTATTCAATGTAAGAATGATGAAACCGTAAAACCGAAAAGCGCGGCATTTATTGAAAGAAAAATAGAGCGTGATATTACGGTGAAATATTATGAAGGGGGCTGTCATCAGGTGTTCAGCAAAACCTGCGAATGCAGGGAAAAAGTTTGTCGTGATATTTTGAATTTTTGTAATAACCAAAAGCTGAAGAAAAGGGGATGAAAAACGGAATTATATCAATTTACATGATAATGACATTGAATTTTTTAGCGTAAAGTAGCAATATGAAGAATAATATGTAAAACAATGGTTTAAAACTCATTATGTATATGTTATACTATTAAAAACCTCAAGGAAACAGTTTGCAGGCAGACCACATTTTAAATTCTGGGGGAATAGTATGAAACATTTTTTAATAACAATAGGAAATCTTTTGCTTTTGGATGTATTTTTCCTTTTGTTCGTATCCGGCTTTCATATCGGCATGTTGATTCAAGCCATTATTGCAATCCTCTTGATAATATACGCATTTTATTTCGTATTAATTAAAAGGAGAACGCATATTATCATCGCTATTTTTTCTGTAATACCGTTTATATTTATGATTGCTCTTGCAATTTACGGTAATATCGACAGCGTTGCTTATAATGAAGATGCCGTTATTGTTTTGGGAACCGGAATGAGCGAGGAAAAAATCGGCAGCAAGCTATCAAAACGATTGGATAAAGCGGCCAAATATTACGAAAAGAACCCGGACGCGATTATCGTAGTGAGTGGCGGGAAAAGCGGGCATAAGGATATAACCGAGGCGCAGGTGATGGAGAATTATCTGCTTGATAAAAAAATTCCGATAGCTAATATCATAAAAGAAGAAAAATCTACCTCAACTTATGAAAGCCTTTCTTCCTCGAAAAAAATTCTGTATGAGCATTTCCCATATGGGTTTACATCCGTCCTCGTCACCAACGATTATCAGATATACAGGGCGACAGAAACTGCGCGAGACGCAGGTTTCTCGGCAGGTCATACTGCTGTAAAAACGGCATTGTATTCGGCTCCCGCCGATTATTTAGGAGAAATGTTCGCGGTTATAAAGATGTGGCTGATATCGGAGAAATAAATTGGAGTAATAGCGTTTTTATTTAAAAGGGCGGGTTGATTTTATGAGAAAGCACAAAATAGTCGGTTATATCCTTGCGGCTATAATTGCTTTAGTCACAATAGTACTTGTTGTCGGGCTTTTCTCTTGGGATTCGTTGTTGGGCTGGATTATTACAAAGGATAAATCAGAACTGGATGCATTTATTTTTTGGACAATTTTCGCTGTTGTATTAATCATTGTTTCGATTGTTATTTCTATTGCTATAAACAGAAAAAAGAAATGAAAAACGGATTTACAGCAACACAAGAAAAACAAGCCCCTTCTGCGAGGAGCTTGTTTTTGATTACATAGGATATGTTTTTAAACCCGGTTTTAGCTTCCACTCATTTTAAAATCAAAAAAGCAAACTTAAAATCATATACTACCGCCCGATTCTCCCCACCGTCCTGTAGGGGCAGATTCCATTCTGCCCGTCCTGTAGGGACAGATTCCATATCTGTCCGTTCTGTAGGGACAGATTCCATTCTGCCCGTCCTGTAGGGGCAGATTCCATATCTGTCCGTTCTGTAGTACTCTGTAACATCTAAACATTGACAAAACGACATAATATGTGATATACTGAAAGAAAAAAGTGAGGTATATCAAAATGTCGATGTCACCAATATACTTGACGGAAGAAGATAGAAAAGTAGTAGAAAAATTTGCAAAAACCGGTA
>JAQUHC010000061.1 GCA_028683785.1 Oscillospiraceae bacterium | reverse complement strand
ATGCAATGGGCGCGATAAAAAAGTTCGGTTATCAAACCCTGAATTCCCGTTACGGCCGAAAAGCAAGGCTGTCGCGGATGATGCATATGCATGAAAAGTACGATTATGTTATTTCTGGTTCACCCGCCATGATCCCCTTTTTCCGCCAAGCCTTTAATGCGCTTGAATCAAAATTTATACCCTGCGGGCTTCCCAGAATCGACTATATTGTCAGTATGTCCGATAGCATAAGCAAGCGGATAAAAAACAGATACCCCGAATTGTCGGACAAGCCGTTAATCTTATATGTCCCCACTTTCCGCATTGAACAGGACAATGGAATTGAAGAACTGGTCAATCATATTGATTTTGATAAATACACCCTGATAATCAGGAAGCACCCGAACGATAAAAGGGAATACAACGATGACAGAGTGGCAAAAATAGACGGGTTTTCATCAATGGAGCTGCTCACCGTAGCCGATTATGTCATAACGGATTATTCCGCCATATCGATTGAAGCCGCCGCGCTTGAAAAACTCGTTTATCTGTATGTCTACGATTATGACCGCTATTTTGAATCAAACGGTTTGAATATCGACTTATCCGAAGAGCTGCCCGGCTGTGTGTTTGGGGATGCCGCCGCACTTATTGACGATATTAAAAGCAATCAATACAACCATGAAAGCATCCGGTCATTCCGGGACAAATATGTGACAAACAAAGGGGATTCGGCGCAACAAATATGCCGCCTGATTTTCTCCTGCCTGGAGCAAGAACCCACCCGGTAAAATCATCATCTGTTGGAGTAGCCATGAAAACTATAATGACGGCTTTGAAAAAGCTCTCAAAAAACAGCCCGTTTTTCAGGTGGATCGCCAGAAGAATATTATATATACTTAGAAGCTTCAGGTATTATTATTACTATTTAACCGGCAACACCCGCCCGCGGCTTGTGATTTTCGAGGCATATATGGGCAGATCGTTCTCCTGCAGTCCCAAAGCTCTTTATCTCGCCATGCTTGACGACCCTGCCTATGATTCCTTCGAATTTGTATGGGCCTTCCGAAATCCCGAAGATTACGAATTTCTTAAACTCAACAAAAACACCCGGCTTGTAAAATACGACTCAGGTGAATATTTTAAGGCATATTCAAGAGCAAAATATTGGTTCAGTAACTCAAGGATACCTGAACAAATCCGTCCGAGAAAGGATCAGGTGTATGTCCAAACATGGCACGGCACCCCTTTAAAAAGGCTGGGTTACGACATAACGCAAGAGGGCGGAAATGCCCTGAACTCTCTGAGTGAAATCCGCAAAAAATACGATATGGATGTCAGACGATACTCATATATGCTGTCCCCCTCCGCCTTTTGCACAGAGAAATTTAAATCAGCATTTAATATCAAAATTTTTCACTCTAAAAACATCATTATTGAGGCGGGATATCCGCGAAACGATTTTTTATTTAAATATGATGATAATGATGTTAATCGGGTAAAGCAAGCTCTGGGCCTTCCTCAAGATAAAAAGATAATACTGTATGCCCCCACATGGAGGGACAATCAGCATGAGGCAGGGTTGGGGTATACATATTCGGTCGGACTGGATTTCAGTCGTCTGCAAAAGGAGCTGGCTGATGAATATATTATATTGTTCCGCGCCCATTATTTTGTAGCCAACAGTTTTGATTTTACGGCCTATCACGGTTTTGTGGCGGATGTGTCGGAATATGACGACATAAACGAGCTTTATATTATCAGCGATATGTTGATTACCGACTATTCCAGCGTGTTTTTTGACTATGCGAATTTAAAAAGGCCCATACTGTTTTATATGTATGATTTGGACTTTTACAAAAACAATCTTCGCGAATTCTATATCGAGCCGGACAGCCTGCCGGGCGATATATTGCAAAACGAGCAGGAACTGTTGGATGCAATTCATAGTTTAGACACATATTCTCATTATAATGTCAGATATCAAAATTTTAACCGTAAATTCAATTATCTTGACGGCCCGGATTCAGGCAAAAGGGTTTTGAAAGGGATTATCAGGCAGGAATTTTAACAGTATATAAAACGAAGGGGAAAAGTCGGATGAAAAGAGTATTGACATACGGCACCTTTGACATGTTGCATGAAGGACATATAAATCTTTTAAGAAGGGCAAGGGAGCTTGGGGATTATCTTGTGGTTGCTTTGTCGACCGACGAGTTTAATACAATCAAGGGTAAAAGCGCTTTCTTCCCATATAAAAAAAGAAAGTTAATATTAGAAGCCGTTCGATATGTTGATCTTGTAATCCCCGAAGAAACATGGGAGCAGAAAATAGACGATATCAACAATTATAACATTGATATTGTCGTCATGGGCAGCGATTGGGCAGGCAGCAAGAGGTTTGAGTATCTTCGCGAATATGCCGAGGTTGTCTATCTCCCCCGCACAAGAGGGGTATCTTCCACAAAAATTAAACGCACCTGCGGCAATCTGCTTCGCGTTGCCGGGGATTAAGCGGGCATGAGGAAATAATGAAACGATTTTTCAGAGATTTAAAACGATATTTCAGATATATTCTGTTTTCAGCCAAGTCCCAATTGAAAGCGGAGGTTTCAAATTCATACCTGAACTGGCTTTGGTGGATCTTAGAACCCCTTTGCTTTACGGTTTTGTATGTGTTTATATTTCAAGTTTTATTTAAGTCAAAGGAACAGCATTTTCCGGTGTTCGTTATGGTGGGGCTGACGGTGTGGAATTACTTTAACAAAACGGTTAAAAACAGCGTCGGGCTTATCAAAAAAAACCGCAGCGTTGTCACCAGAATCTATGTGCCGAAATTCGTGTTCGTGCTTGTAGATATGTTTGTTAATACCTTCAAAATGCTCATTTCCTTCGGAATCATTTTTATTATGATGATTGTATTCAAAGTTCCTTTTGGTTTAACCATCTTATACATAATACCGATTTTGTTTGTGCTTAATGTTCTGATATTCGGGTTCAATACAATACTTATGCATTTCGGGGTGTTTGTCGGAGATTTATCGAATATTATGAATATATTATTGCGGTTTCTGTTTTATCTTTCGGGTATATTTTATTCGGTCCGTAAACGTGTGCCGGGGATTTATGGGAAGCTGTTGCTAAAATTCAATCCGATGGCCTTTATAATCAATGAATCGCGGAATGTACTGTTATACAGAAAGACGCCCGATTTCAGGTTTTTAACTGCATGGCTGGTAGTCGGGCTGTTGCTCTCGGGTGTTGGGGTCTGGATAATTTATAAAAATGAAAACAGTTATGCGAAGGTGATATAGTGGCAGAGCCGGCAATTACCGTACAGGACCTGCATATCAGGTATCGTACATTTAAACCTGTTCCCATAAGAAAAACACTGTCCATGCTGAAAAAAAGTAAAAAAGATCTCTTCCATGCCGTGAGGGGAATTTCTTTTGAGATACCGCAAGGTCAGATAGTCGGCATAATCGGTAAAAACGGCAGCGGCAAATCCACCCTGCTGCGCGCTATTGCGGGGATTTACTCGCCGGATGAGGGGAAAATCGACCTACACGGAAACACGGTATCCCTGCTGTCCATCGGGGTGGGATTCCAAGCAAATCTCACCGGCTATCAGAACATCCTGCTCTCGGGTCTGTTGCTTGGGTTTTCCGAAAAACATATCAGGTCCAAGATGAAAGAGATAATCGAGTTTTCCGAGCTGGGTAGCTTTATCCACAAGCCGGTAAAAACCTATTCCAGCGGCATGTATTCAAAGCTGGCATTCTCCATCACTGTCATACTGGAAACCGATATTCTTCTGATTGACGAGGTTTTGAGTGTTGGGGATGTAGCCTTTAAGGAGAAAAGCTATAACCGCATGAAAAAGCTGATCGAGGATGAAAAAAGAACGGTTATAATTGTCTCCCACAGCTCAAAAACAATCCGCGATTTATGTGACCATGTCATTTGGGTACACAACGGGGTCATAAAGCGAACAGGTAAACCGGATGAAGTTGTTGATGAATACAACAAATTTATGAAGGTGAGAAAATAAAGGCTTTTAATACAAAGTCATATTAATGTTATTAAAGGAGCAGTAAGCATTGGACAACCTTATAAGTATCATAATTCCTGTTTATAATGTGGAACCATATCTTCGCAAATGTCTTGATAGTGTAGTAAACCAGACATACCCTCATTTAGAAATCGTACTGGTCGATGATGGTTCCCCCGACAATTGCGGTGCAATATGTGATGAATATGCACGCAAAGATGCAAGAATAAAAGTTATTCATAAAGAAAACGGCGGATTGTGCAGCGCGCGTAACGCAGGAATGCAAATTGCATCAGGCGAATTTGTCGGCTTTGTTGATTCTGATGACTGGATTTCGGAAGATATGTATGAATACCTGATAACAAATGCCCTAAAGTATGACGCTGATATTACTTGCTGCCGCTATTACCGCGTTAATCCCGTTAAAGAGACTTCGTCTCAATGTGACGGAATTACACAGGCTTTTACTCCATATAGGGCACTGGATGAGTTAATTAGCAGAAATATATTACGAACATTATTTTGCACAAAACTTTTCAGAATGAAACTATTTCAGAATATTTCGTTCCCCACCGATAGAACCTATGAGGGAACAGCTATGATGCATAAACTGTTTGAAAAATCAAATAGAGTATTATCTCTCGGAGACCCAAAATACTATTATGTTGTAAATAGCAACAGTATCACAAAGAGCCGTTCAATTAAAAACGGCATGGATTATGTTATCGCGCATATAAACCGTTATAATGATCTCGTCCCCAAATACCCTGATTTTACGAAAACACTAATGATTTGTACAATCAGAGCTATTCGAGAGTTGAGTTACATAGGATATAAGTCTCAGCCGTATGAGCTTGACGAAGTACATGATGATTTAATCGTAATGCAGAAATTCTTAAATGATAATATGCAGTTTATAAGCACATCTTATTCAAAATCTGTTTTAAAGGAGCTTAAATTCTTAAGCCTTATTAATAAAAGAGGCTTTAAAAAAGCACATATAATAAGATCTATTAATAGACGGTTTTCCATGATTAAAAAAGCTGTATTTAGTCGTAAGAGTAGTAAAATCCGTAGACATACCGCAAGTGAACTAAGCCCCGAACAAGCTGAGAAATTAAGGAAGTTACAATTGTGTGAGGTTGAAATTCTTGATGAAATTGTTCGTATTTGCAACAAACACCATCTAAAATATTATTTGTATGGCGGAACCCTGCTTGGTGCGGTGCGGCATGTGGGCTTTATTCCGTGGGATGACGACATGGATATTGTTATGCCCCGAAAAGATTACGATAAGTTTATCAAAGCGTGTAAGTCTGACTTATCAAAAGATTACTTTCTTCAAACATGCTTTACAGATAAGAAATATCCAAAACTTTCTGCAAAAGTCCGAAAGAACAACACATATGTCTGTGAGGAAAAATGGCGAGATATAAATATGCATCAAGGAATTTTCGTTGATATATTGCCTCTTGACCGTTTCCCTAAAAGCAAATTTTTGGGTGAGGCTGTTCTGAGTTTGGCGTCACTGCTGCATCAAGCCGCTTCATATCGCAAATGTCATTCAAAGAAAGTGCTTGGGCATATATTATTCAGAATTCTAAGAATTTTCCCTATAACCTTAACTTATCGATTAAGGGACTGGCTTCTTCATATTACCAACTCGCTCAGTGGAAATTTGTTTTTTTGCAGCTTCGGCAGCCATTACAAACCTATGCGGAAAAGGGTGCTCAAATATGAATGGTTTGGCGAGGGAACCCCGTTAGAGTTTGAGGGTAAACTATACAACGCGCCCTCGCAGTGGGAAAGCTATATTTTACATCTGTTCGGAAGTAACTATATGTCTTTCCCTCCTGAGAGTGAACGGGTATGTCATTTAAATCTTAACGAGACTGTTTTTTCTTTTAACAAAGCATCTGACAAAAGCTGGTCATCATCAAAAGAGGAGGTTCGCAATTGAAACGCTATAAAATTGGTTATACAACCGGTGTGTTTGATATGTTTCATGTAGGTCATTTGAATCTGCTGAAAAAGGCAAGCGAGCTATGTGATTATTTGATAGTCGGGGTTACAACCGACGAGCTAACCTCATATAAGAATAAAAAAGCAATAATACCTTTTAAGGATCGCTGCTGTATTGTAGAAGCTGTTCGTTATGTGGATAAGGTAGTTCCACAGACAAATATGAACAAGATGGAGGCATGGGAAAAGTATAATTTTGATGTTATGTTTGTAGGAGATGATTGGAAAGGAACCGATGTTTGGAATGACTTAGAAATAAAGTTTAAAAAAGTCGGTGTGGATATAGTATATTTTCCTTATACCAAAAAGGTTTCATCAACAATACTACGCGAATATTTATACTCTAAGAAAAAAGCATAATAACAGGAGATATCCGGATATGAATGAGGGCATAGAAGTCAGTGTTATAGTTCCGGTTTATAATGTAGAAATGTACCTCGACAGATGTCTTAATTCATTGGTTAACCAAACACTTAAGAATATAGAGATTATTATTGTTAATGACGGCAGTTCTGACAACAGTCAGAACATAATTGACGGATTCATGTTATATGACCGTAATATAATAAGTATCACCAAGGTAAACAGCGGATTATCTGACGCAAGAAATGTTGGCATTGAAAAAGCAAGCGGTGAATATATCGGGTTTGTAGATAGTGATGATTATATCGACCATACTATGTTTGAAAAGCTTTATAGCAAGGCATCAGATGAAAACGCAGACATAGTTGTTTGTGGATATTACGGAATAAACGATGAAACGAAAAGGGTTAAAGTATGTCAAACAGGAGATATGACTTATTATGATAAAAGTCTATTCCAAGAGCCCTCTTTGTTGTATATCAATGAACCCTTTGCGTGTAACAAGCTGTTTCGGCGTTCATTATTCATATGCAGCGGAATTAGATTTCCATCCGGTCTGATTTTCGAAGACATACCTACGGTATATTCATTATTTACTAAGGCAAAAACCATTTCGAAGGTAGACGAGCCTCTATATTATTACATCCAAAAGCGTGAAGGTGCAATAACCTCAGGTCCGATATCCCGGCAGGTGCAAATTCTTGATTCGCTTTCCGCTTTAAACATGTTCTATAGCCGGAACAATTACTATCATACTTTCAGACGGCAACTACTGTTTATCAATTTGAAACACATTATTCTAAGATTTAAGGTGTGCGAAAATCGAAAAGTCAGTATTGTTGCAATTAAATTCGTGTTCAGAGCCTTTAAGCACTTGAACACTCATTTTCCTGATTGGAAGACAATTGACTTTACCTTCAAGTTTAACATTGGATATAAGAACAAAGAGCTGAAGGGAAGACATAAGACTGCATTATATTGGGTTGTCAGAATTCTTTTTACCAGATATATAAAAAGAATCTATAGATTATTCAAAAATAAAGCATAGGATTTTTCTTGTTGTTTTGTGTAAATCCTATGCTTTATTTTAAGTTCCGGAAAGATGGTGCGAAATGAAACATACCAAAACTCGTAATTCCGGTATTGAATTGTTACGTATTATTATCATGCTTCAAATTGTCTTTTTACATCTGTATAAATATGGGGAGTATTCGGATATAGCAGAAAATTTAGGGTCTATTGATTTTTATATGTCTCGGCTGATCTGGTGCTTTTGTAAGTGCCCGATAAATGTCTTTATTATTATTACTGGTTATTTTATGGTAAACAAGCCGATAGATCTGAAAACAAACTATGTTCGAATTCCAAGATTATATATACAGATTGCTTTCTATTCCATTTTAATTCCCTTAGCTTTTTTATTCATAAAGCCACAATTGCCTTATAATACGGAAACCCTATTAAGATCTCTTTTCCCAATCATATCGCGTAACTGGTATTTCGTCACTCTTTATATAATTATTATGTTGCTTTCCCCTTTCATTAATACTCTATTAAATAATATCAATAAAAGTCAGTATATGGTTTTACTGATTTTAGGATTTATTCTTTTTTCAATTTGGCCAAATCTCACATTACTAGAGCCATTAAATAGAATAATATCTTTAAATAAAGTAATAATTACTGAAAAAGGCTTAAGCTTATACAGTTTTATTTTTATGTATATAATTGGCGCATATATAAAAATATTTACCGAACCTTCTGAAAATCCAAAGATAAAATATCTCATGTCGTATATACTTTTTAGCTTAACGGATTTTATTCTATATTTTTTATCAGATAAAACAACCGGTATATACAAGCCTGTATTTGGGCAGAATGACAATCCTTTTATTATAATGGCTGGAATCTCATTGTTTATGTTTTTCAGAGGCTTAAATTTTAAATCATCTATAGTAAATGCAATTTCAACTACAACATTTGCTGTTTATCTTATTCATGAACATCCTTATTTTAGAAAATGGCTCTGGACATATTTGGGTGTTGATGATGTAAATTTCTATACCGATTATTATCTAATAAGATTAATAATAGTTGTATTTTTAGTATTTATTATTTGTGCTGTTGTTGATGGGTTACGCCAATGCTTATTTTTGTGCTGTTCAAAAGCATGGAGATTTTTGGTAAAGTTTGTTTCAAAGCAACAATCATTTGAAAAATAGCAAGCTTTATGTGCCGAAATAAAAATCTTTAATGCGCATATCATTGACAGTTAATGCTAATAAGAGTACAATAATAACAATAAAAGAAATCATTGCACTATATAATTCATTAAAAATAACTTGTTTACAATACATTAATTAATGAATGAAGGAAATTTTAATGAAAAGAATGAGATTGATGGTGTTGGCGGCGGCATTGTTGATGGTCATGCTTTATGCGTGCACCCAGGGTGAGCAAGCCACAAGCAGTTCAGAGGAAACGAAAACAGTGGGTGAGAGTACAACCAAAACGGAAAGCAGAACGGATAATACAAGTTTAAGCAACCTGACAGAAAGCAAAAACGGGAGGACCGTTGTGTTTAAAAGTATTGATGATATACCGCCGATAGTGCTCGAAGGAAACCCCATACAGTTTATGGTCGCGGGTGTTTTGAGCGGTTATAACGAGGGAATTGCATTTCGTCAGGCAATTGTTAAATCATGGGATCAATTACTGTCTCTTTATGAGGAAAATGTTTATTATCGTAATGAGCAAAGCGAAAAAATCTATTTGTTTAAAGAGGTAAAGGATAAATATGACAAGGACTTTTTCAGTGAAAACGCTTTAATATTACTTTATTCGCCCGTAAACAGCACCTCATTCCGGCATCGCTTCGATTCAGTAGTGAAAAAAGATGGGAGAATTTATGTTGGTGTATTACAATGGATTCCCGGTGCCGGTGATAATTCTGTCGGAATTACGGCGGCCATGAGCAATTGGAGCTTTATTGTAGAGGTAAAGAAATCTGATGTAATTGGAATTAAAAACATCGAGATTATTATCCGTAATAAAACACATATTAAATGATCCACCTTTGCCTCCCTCGTCAGAGGGAGGCAAAGGGCAGCATTTTCACTATAAACACTTGTATGTATAATTTCAATTAAAGCGGTCTTAAGCCTCACTCTGACGAGGGAGGGGGACCGCAAAGCGGTGGAGGGAGAGAATAGCACAATCCGGGACGAAACGGTAAGATTATAATGGGTGTGCTTGCCTTGGGTTTTAGGGAGATTAGGTGATTCATGTTTTCAATCAATTTGTGCGTGGTCTCTCCCTCAGTCGCCTGCGGGCGACAGCTCCCTCGTCAGAGGGAGCCTAAGGGCAGCAATAAACACTTGTATGTATAATTTCAATTCATGCGGTCTTAAGCCTCACTCTGACGAGGGAGGGGGACCGCAACGCGGTGGAGGGAGAGAATAGCACAATTTAGGACGAAACGGCAGGATTGTATTGGGCGTGCTAGCCTTGGGCTTTTTGGTGATTGGGTGATTGATGTTTTCAATCAATTCGTGTGAAGTCTCTCCCTCAGTCGCCTGCGGGCGACAGCTCCCTCGTCAGAGGGAGCCTAAGGGCAGCAATAAACACTTGTATGTATAATTTCAATTCATGCGGTCTTAAGCCTCACTCTGACGAGGGAGGGGGACCGTGAAACGGTGGAGGGAGAGAATAGCACAATTTAGGACGAAACAGCAGGATTATGATATATGTGCTTTTCTCGGGTTTTTTGGTGATTGGATGATTGATGTTTTAAATCAATTTGTGCGTAGTCTCTCCCTCAGTCGCTTGTGGGCGACAGCTCCCTCGTCAGAGGGAGCCGAAGGCAGAAAAGATTAGAAATACATGAAGTGTTGTTCGGAGGCTGGGTCATATCCTGCCCCCGATTGTTTTATCTCGAAAAGTATGATGTCATACTAAATCCATTTTAAAACATTCCAGAATAGAGCGATGCGTTCCTAATACTAATTTAAATTAAATTAGTATAGCAAGAACGCGCCATGAGCGATAATTATGGAATAGTTATAGTTGGATTTAGTATCAGTCATCATCCGTCGTATTATTATTGCTTATACTAATTTAATTTATAAACATAGATAATATCCAAGTCCGTTGAATATCTTCTTATTATGATATTTCTATATATTTATTTTAAATTAGTATTATTACCCTCGGTTAAATTATAATAAACCTTATTATAATAGACGGAGAAGGATATATGGCTGATGCACTTGAAAGACTGCTGTCTCCTTTTCGGGCGGCGGTAGAGCGGTATGAAATGATAAAACCGGGGGATCGTATAGCGGTTGGATTGTCGGGCGGGAAGGACAGCGTGGCATTATTGGTATTGCTCCAAAGATTGCAACGGTTTTATCCGGCTTCTTTTGAGCTTACCGCCATAACCCTTGACCCCTGCTTTGGCGGAATAGAGCATGATTATACCTCGGTTACCCGACTTTGCAATCAAATCGGGGTTTTGCATATTATTAAACGCACCCGCCTGGGTGAGATTATTTTTGAGGAACGGCGGGAAAACAATCCCTGCAGCCTTTGCGCAAGGATGAGGCGGGGAGCGCTTCACAAAACAGCACAGGAGGCGGGTTGCAATGTTGTCGCCTTAGGACACCATAAGGACGACGCGGCTCAAACCCTGCTTATGAATCTGTTTGCGAGGGGAAGA
>JAQUHC010000183.1 GCA_028683785.1 Oscillospiraceae bacterium | reverse complement strand
TTCCGAGTCCTATCTCATTACTTTTTATAGACTCAAGGATTTCTTGTATCCGATTATCATCGGCGTAGATGGTGATTCTGTTGGTTACATGATTGGGCATATTTATCTCCCTTCCTTAATTCGTTTTTCACAGATTTTTATATATTCGGGGTTCAACTCAAAGCCGATATAGTGCCGATCGAGCAATTTGGCGGTCATGGCGGTAGTGCCCGATCCCATAAACGGATCCAATACAGTGCCGCCTGTCGGACATCCTGCGAGGATGCAGGGTTCCACCAATGCACGGGGAAAGGAAGCATAATGGCTTTCTTTCAATGGCTGATTCGGAATACTCCACACAGACCGCCTGTTTCGTTTCTGAGGGATTTTCAAGGATAATGCAGAACGAGGTTTATTGATGGATTGCGCAGTTTGCCCCGGTGCTCCGGTAACATATTTGTTGTTTTCTGATACCCCTCGCTTTGCCCTTTCAATAGTACTTTGGGCAACCGGTTCTTGAATAGCTTTGTAATCAAAGTAGTATCGTTGATTCTTGGCAAACAAAAAGACCGACTCGTGAGATTTCACGCATCGGTCTGTAACACTTTCAGGCATGCAATTTGGTTTTTCCCATATGACTTCTTGTCGAAGGTACCAACCCATATCTCTCAGTGCAAATGCAATCTGCCAGGGAATACCGCACAGATCTTTGGGTTTTATTCCGGGGATACGATTGTTTTTGGCTTTTTTCTGACCGGTTCTTCCTTTTGGGTTTTTGGGATCGAAGTAGTCCTCTTTGTTTCCTGTGCCGCAATATGTGTCGGAAATGTTAAGCCAAAACACTCCATCTGGACGCAGAATTCGATACAATTCAAAAAAGACAGCACAAAGGCGTTCTACATATTCTGCTGGCGTGTTTTCCTGTCCGATCTGTCCGGATACCCCGTAATTTCGCAACGCCCAATATGGGGGACTGGTTATACAACAATGGATGCTGTCAGAGTCCAACAGCTTTAATCCCTCAAGGCAATCCATGTTGTATACTTGGTTTAATTCAAGCAAAATTGATTCCGCCTTTCTCCTGCTGCTGTTCTTCTTGTTCTTGAGCAAGCTCCTCCAGATTTAACTTTCGGAAGCTATCTTCATCAGGAAAAATCGACAAGGTGCGTCCATTGTCCCAATGCATTAAAAGGGCTGGTTGGTCGTTCATGCCTGCTACTGTACCGCGTAAGCCTGTAGGCATATCTCGCTCATCATTACATAATTGGATTAACTCAATACGGGTTCCGACCGGATACTTTTGCCGCAAGTATTCCTTTTGTTGTTCCAATGTTTCCTTAAATTTGAATCGATGCATAATTGTAAAACCTCCTTTAAAATAGAAAAAACCCGCTGATTTTAATTTCAGCGGGCTATGTATAAAATTTTGTAAAAGCGGCTATCACGCAGGGTTCACCCACAAGCAGTCGGAAATGGCGCTTTTTCATCCTCGAAATAGAGGTTGCGATTATCGGAGAATAAACAGCAAGAAACCCGCTAACTATGCGGGTTTCTTGCGTATGCATCTTTTTTGTCAGTGCATTATGGCGCGCCCGGAGGGATTCGAACCCCCGGCCTTTTGGTTCGTAGCCAAACACTCTATCCAGCTGAGCTACGGGCGCAATGAAATGCTGTCCATATCCGGACAGCATAATTGATTATACGCATTGACCGTTTAATTGTCAATAGAAAAAATGCGTTATCCGGTTTTTTCATTGATCAATAATATTGAATAATATTAATAATTTAAATCATTCAGTAATTCTCACCGGATATTTCAAAAAAGGATTTTGGATGATTACAGGTCGGGCAAAGCTCTGGTGCAAATTTACCAACATGAATATGCCCGCAGTTGCGGCATTTCCAAATAACAACATCCCCGCGTCTGAAAACCTCACCTTTTTCAATATTCTCGAGTAGCTTTAAATACCGCTCTTCGTGGTGCTTCTCGACCTCGCCAACCAGCTCAAACCGGCGGGCAATATCCTCAAAGCCCTCCTCACTGGCAACCTTTGCAAACTCCTTATACATATCTGTCCACTCATAATGCTCACCGGAGGCTGCATCCTTCAGATTGGCGATTGTATCCGGCACTTCCCCGTCATTCAAAAACTTAAACCACAGCTTTGCATGCTCCTTCTCGTTTTCCGCCGTCTCAAGAAACAGGGCTGCAATCTGCTCATACCCTTCCTTTTTTGCCTTTGAAGCATAGTATGTGTACTTGTTGCGCGCCATGCTTTCTCCGGCGAATGCCGCCGACAGATTCTTCTCGGTTTTTGATCCTTTAAAATCCATTCCGATTGTCCTCCTTATTAATTATTTCACTTTTGTAACCATTACAATGATACCATAATTTATAAGCCATTACAAGTAATAAATCAGGTTTATTATATTCATTACTCTGAATGAGGCGTGAAATAAGAGGTTGGTGAATTGCAAAAGTAAAATCCAGAGTTAGACGGCAGAAATATTTTGCACAGGAAAACTCCAAAAGTTGTGTAATAATGGGAATTAAGGCGA
The DNA here is from genome assembly GCA_028683785.1 of Oscillospiraceae bacterium. Classification (GTDB taxonomy): domain Bacteria; phylum Bacillota; class Clostridia; order Oscillospirales; family Acutalibacteraceae; genus Avimonas. The sequence continues at coordinate 154 of JAQUHC010000183.1, read as the reverse complement.
AGAAAAAGATATAGAAAAGCGAAGGCAATGGAATATTTGGACAAACAAAAACGAAAAAAGCGCAAAGCAAACAAGCCGTCGGCGTATCAATTTTTGAAAATTGCAAAAATAAATTCCGGCGGAAAAAGCAAAGAATATCTAAAAAGTGCCGCCG
>JAQUHC010000060.1 GCA_028683785.1 Oscillospiraceae bacterium | reverse complement strand
AAGACGCGAAAACCTTGAAAGCTACATCAAGCGTCTCGAGAAACTTGAAGAAATCGCAAATGATTTTGAAGGTGTTGAACGCTCCTTTGCAATTCAGGCAGGTCGTGAGGTTCGGATAATCGTCCGTCCGGAAATGATAAATGACGATCAGATGGTTCTGCTTGCTCATGATATTGCAAAGAGTATTGAAGAAAATCTCGACTATCCCGGTCAGATAAAAGTAAACCTGATACGTGAAAATCGCGCCATCGATTATGCAAAATAGCCCAATCTTTGTTGTTCACAGCGGCGTCTCCTAACAAGGGGCGCCGCTTATAATATAATACTAATCTCAATTATAATTAAATTCCATAGAAATGTGAGGTCGGTTTATGAATATTCTATGTGTTGGAGATGTTGTCGGAAGCTCCGGATGTAAATTTCTTCGCAACCTGCTGCCCGGTATTAAACAAGAATATTCTGTTGATGTTTGCATTGTCAACGGTGAAAACGCCGCAGACGGCAACGGGCTTACCCTTTCGGCCGCACAGCATATGTTTGACAGCGGAGCGGATGTAATAACCGGAGGTAATCATATCTTTCGGCGGCAGGAGTTGTATGAAATGCTTGACTCCTCCCCCACCCTTCTTAGGCCGGCCAATTATCCATCTTCCGCGCCGGGGAATGGGGTTTGCATTATTGACAGAGGCAGTTATCAGGTTACGATAATCAACCTTATCGGGGTGGTTTATATGGAGCCTCTTGCCTGTCCGTTTGATACTCTGGATATACTGATTAACCAAGCGGGAAATCCGAAATTCTGTATTGTAGATTTTCATGCCGAAGCAACCGCCGAGAAAAAGGCACTTGCTTACCATGCGGACGGGCGTATATCCGCATTATTCGGGACCCATACCCATGTTCAAACAGCGGACGAGCAGATTTTACCCGGTGGCACAGGTTTTATTACCGATGCCGGAATGACCGGACCTTTAAATTCTGTGCTTGGGATCCGCCCGGAACAGGCAATAGCAAAAATGCACGGAAAGCTGCCTGTTCGGTTCAGCACCGCCGATGGTCCTTGTATGTTGAATGCGGTCGTTATAACATTATCGGATATGACAGGCAAAACAACCTCAATCAAGCGTTTGATTATTAAATAACTTTTATTATAATTTATTCCATCTATATGGAAGGGAGGTCTAGACTTGAAAGGTGCAGCAATTATTCTATCTGCCATATTATTTTTAATTTCTGCTTTGGGTTGTTCGCCGAAAAACGATGTTTCAAATGAGGCCGTTTCGTCTGCGACCGAGACAAATACTTCCGAAACGGTAAATGTCATTAAGGCAACTCCCTTTACACTTGCATACAGTAGTAACGATACACTTAATCCGTTTGACACCGAAAATTCTGTTAATCTGCAACTTTGCTCGTTAATTTATGAAGGCCTTACTCGACTTGACGATACAATTATGCCAAAACCTTTGTTGGCCGAGACGATTGACATCAGCCTCCCCTCAATGATTTCGGCAACCATCCGAAAAAACGCAAAATTCTCGGACGGCTCCGGGGTCACTTCGGATGATGTTATCCATTCCTTCGAGCTTGCCAAAAAATCAGATAACTATAAAATTCTGTTGAGCAATATTGAAACATGCAAAGCCGAGGAAAACATTATACTATTTGAGCTTGACTCCCCCGACCCGAATGCAGCAGCCTGTCTGACTTTCCCGATTATAAAAAAGGGAAGTGAGGAAAACCCGATTGGCAGCGGACGATACAGCTTTAAAGACGGAGATTCTCCGAAGCTTGTTGCAAACACACACAATTCATCAAAAAACAACATCAAAACCATCCGGTTGCTTGATGTTACAGACGGAGATGCCATACTCTACGCGTTGGAAAGCGGCAGTATCATTTTCTGTTTCACCGATCTGGCCGACGGAAACATTCCTCGCACCTCAAGCGCAAGTGTTAAAGTACCGCTTAATTCAATTGTATTCTTAGGTATTAATTCCGGTCGCTCTGCCTTATCAAAATCTGAAGTTAGGCTTGCTTTGAGCAACGCAGTAAACAGAAAAAGCATTTGCGACGGCGCTTTTGCAGGACGTGCAAGACCGGCGACAACCCCCTTTAACCCGGATTGGGCCCCCGTTGTCGAATTAAAAGGCTTCAAAAGCGGAGAAAATATTGACGCAGCTGTTGCACAATTGGAGCTGGCGGGTTATAATAATAAGAGTACCGGAAAAAATATACTGTCACTTGAGCTACTTGTCAGCAAGGGAAACAGCTTTCGCGAAGCCACTGCCGAGCTGGTTAAAAGTCAATTTTCAAAGGCGGGAATCAAGCTCACCATTGTTAAAGACTCATTTGGCAATACCATTAAAAGGATTAAATCGGGGGATTTTGACCTTTATATCGGAGAGGTTCTTTTGCCGTATAATATGAGCCTCGGCTCTTTTCTTTCAAAAAGAGGAAAAGCCTCCTACGGTATAAACCTTAATGGAGATACGGCTTCGGATTATCTCAAATACCTGAACGGTGATTTGACACTTCAAGAATTTACGGATACCTTTACCGCTGATATTCCCTATATACCGCTTTGCTGGCGTGATGGCATGGCAGCATATAATCGTTCTCTTTCCGGGGTTAAACCGATATCATCTGATATATTCAACGGGCTGGAAAACTGGGTTTATTCATAAGATATGTTAAGTATTAGGAGGAAAGTATATGATTCAAATGGAAAACCATCTTGGTGTTATCGAAATTTCTCAGGAGTACTTTGCAAATCTTGTTGGAAATGCAGCCTCCTCATGTTACGGTGTGGCAGGCATGGTTAAAAGCGGCGCAAAACAAGGGCTTCGCTCCTTGATATCCCGCCGTACCTACGCCGATGAAGGTGTTCGCGTTCGAATTGAAAATGATAAATTGATCGTGGATTTGCATATCACCGTAATCTATGGTATAAATATTTCTGCTATCGCTAAAAGTATCGTCAACAAAGTTCGCTATACGGTCGAACAGGCTACCGGACTTGAAGTACGCAAGGTCAATGTTTTTGTCGACGGTACGAAAAACTAAAGAACGGTACAATAATGTCCGACGGTTATGTGCCGCGGCGAATTCCTTCAAGGGAGTGCTAATATTGATTCAAGGTAAAATCCTGCGCGATTCGATAATATCTGCGTCCAACTGTCTTGCAAAATCAAAGCAGTCGGTGGACGAGTTGAATATATTTCCTGTACCTGACGGTGATACCGGGACAAACATGTCGATGACAATATCTGCAGCCAGCCGTGAACTTGCGCGGCTTACCGACCCCACCGTCTCTCAAGTCGCCGATGTTACTTCCTCCGCCCTGCTTCGCGGAGCAAGGGGTAATTCCGGCGTAATTTTATCCCTCTTGTTTCGAGGGCTTTCTAAGGGATTAAAAGGGAAGGATGAAGCAAGTGGTGCAGACCTTGCCGATGCGCTCGCTTTGGGCGTCGAAGAGGCATACAAGGCGGTTATGAAGCCTACCGAGGGTACCATCCTAACGGTTGCGCGCGAAGCCGCTGCAAAGGGGCAGGCTGCTGCAACCGTTAATAAATCCGTGAAACATGTTTGGAATGCCATATGCCAAGAGGCCGATGAATCTCTAAAAAGAACCCCCGATCTTCTACCGGTTTTGAAAAAAGCCGGGGTTATAGATGCCGGCGGAATGGGGCTTTGCATAATTCTCAACGCTATGAAAGATGTTTTTGACGGCGGTGACATCGTGGAAAGTGATTCTTCGGCAGATACTTCGCATATCCCGGGTATCAGTGCTGCCGGAGCATTTGAAACAGACATTAAGTTCACCTATTGCACCGAGTTTATAGTGGAACGAGAAAAAGGAAATACACATGATCCCCTGCGTCTGCGCGCTTATTTAGAATCGATCGGAGACAGTGTTGTCGTGGTGGATGATGCCGATATTATTAAGGTTCATGTGCATACAAACGAACCAGGCTCTGTCTTGTCCGAGGGGATTAAATACGGGCATTTTGAAACGGTAAAAATTGAAAATATGCGCATACAGCATGCTAATGCTGCATGGGTGCCCGAAGGTGAGGGCAACTCTGAGATTGCCGCTCCGGTCAGACGCGAGCCTGAAAATGAATACGGTTTTGTTGCGGTTGCCGCCGGAGATGGACTTCAGACACTTTTCACCGATCTCGGATGTGACAGCATTGTATCCGGCGGGCAGACGATGAATCCCTCTACCGAAGATATTCTAAAAGCAATACAGGCTACCCCTGCCAAGGTCGTTTTTGTGCTTCCGAATAATAAAAATATTATTTTGGCTGCCGAACAGACCATCCCATTGGCAGATCGGAAGGTTCATGTTCTTCAAACCAGAACCATCCCACAGGGTATTTCCGCCATGCTGAGCTTCAATCCCGATGATGATGTCGAGCAAAATCTGCTTAATATGATGAAGTCCGCCAACAATGTTTCGACAGGTTCCGTTACCTTTGCAGCGCGTAACAGTGATTTTGAAGACCACGCAATTAAAGAGGGCGAAATTCTCGCCTTAGAAAACGGTAAGGTTATATTCACCGATACCGATGTCCGCCACGCCGCAATCAAACTTACCAGAAGCATCATTAATTCAAGAAAAATAACAGGCAAGGAAACCAGCTTTATCACACTTATATACGGCGATAAAATTGAAGAAGCCCAGGCAGAGGAAGTTCGTGATGCGATACAGGCAAAGGTCGGCAACTCGATCGATATAACCCTTGTAAACGGCGGTCAACCTATTTACTACTATTTTATTTCTGTAGAATAATATCTTAAAATCAAAAAGGGACTGACGCATAATGAAAAATGCGCGCCGGTCCCTTTTTTATTGTTTATGATGCCGAAGTTTATTATTTTGCAGAAAGCTTTTTCTTTGATAAAACGCATAATGCGGTGCAGCTGATGGCTAAAATCAATACTGCAATCGGGAATTGATTTCCTGTGTCTGCACCTTCGGCAGATACGTTAAACTGCTGTGTTTTGGCTTCCATAACGATATTGCCTGCCGTATCAACTGAATAAACCTTGAAATAGAATATCGACCCTTGCTTGAATTCGGGAAGTGTAACAAGATAGCTTCCGTCAGGCTGTTTAACTCCCTCGACCTTGACTGAATTCTTCATATCGGGAGATGTGCTGTAATATATACCGCAACCGACGGCGTTGTCATCATCGATATTGATACGGATGGTGGTTCCCGATTCTTTGCTGTTTACCTGTGTTTTCACCAGACCGATATCCCCTTTGTCGGTCCCATTTATGGTCATGACATTGCTGATAGCAATATCCAGCTTAATTCCAAGTTCTTCTGCCTCTTCGATGGTTTTGATTGCAAATGATTCACTTTGAGCATAAGAGTCGCGTCCCGTCTTTTCAAGCGAATAGTCATATCCGCCCTCAAACATTCCTAAAATTTGAGCGGGATCAAACCCCTGGTCCCCTTCGTAGGCAGCAGATTCATAGCCCGTCAAATAACTCTCGGTGTAACCGTCATAATATCCCTGTTCATAGTCGCTGTCATCTACCGGTACATAATTGTTATTTTGCTCGACTCCGTTAGTACCGTCTTCAAATCCGGCATCATATCCGGCTTGAAAACCGTCAGAATACCCTTCCATATAATCTTCACTGAATTCGTCATCAAATTCATCGTCAAATTCATCGTCAAATTCATCGTCAAATTCAAAATCGTCTGGCATGAAGCCGCCTGCGAACATATTAAAGAAAAGTTCTTCTTCATCCGCCAAGCTCTCAAGGAATGCTGTCATTATATCGGGCAACTTATCGCTGTTCTCCTCCATATAGGCAGAAAAGTTTGTAAACTGTTCGACAATGTCTTCCATGTCCATATGAATGGTATATTTGTTTCCGCTCACTTTTTTTACCAAGCTCAGCTCAAAATCATCAAGCAAATTCTCGATAAATGAATCCGATAATTTATACACAACTGTATTAAACATCTTGATCAGATATGCAGCATTGGCCTTGTCAATAAATGAGTCTTTGTAAAGATAAAAGTCACCCAAAGCTTCGGCAGCAGTCAGACCGGCTTCAGTATACCCATCATCATAGGATGCTTTATAATCATCGTCATCCGCGTATTCCTCTTTATAATTTATTTGATTATCATTGTTGCCGGCTACGAAATCATCAATTCCGGCACTATATCCGTCGAGATAACCGGCCAGTTCATTTGCAGGCATTTCATCATCGTAAAAGGGTTCCGATATGCTTGATAGAATTCCCGATTCAAATGCGTTCGCTAATTCCTCAAAAAGCTCGGTTAGGGATATTTCATAATACACGATTCCGCTTATTGTTTTTTGCGGAAAGGGTTCGGTTTCTTCGACAAGAACCATGGCCATACCCATCAATTCTTGCAAGCCATCAAAACATTCCTTCTCAATATACAGGAATTTACCTTTGGCAAACAAATCGAGCAAAACATCAGCCGAATCGTCTTCATTCTTTTTTGATAATTTATATTTTAACTTTTGTTCTTTGTTATCAATAAATCCTTCATATAAATAGTCGCCTGCAACAGAGTCCACCATTTCACCTATCAGAGCGCCGGTATCTTCATCTTCTTCAACCTCTTCACCAACCATTTCAAAGCTTAAATCGTTGATATCCACCGTTAATTCGCCCTTAAAATCATATTTTTCAAGATTGGAAATGCCCTTCAAGGTGTTGTACAAAGCGAGTTCATTAAGACTGCAGCCCGCAAAGGAAAGAAGTACAATCGCCGACATAAGGATTGCGAAAATTCTCTTCATTTCATTAACTTCCTTTTCCATTATATTTTATTTATTGTACTTAAGTAGTACTATCTCCTGATATTGTACAGTATCTTCTACGATTTGTCAACTAATAAATTAACACTTTTTTTTGCCATTATTTACATGGTTTACAATTGCATTTTACATGTTACAATGCTACTCGTTGACCAAAACACTATTAACTATCTAAAAGGAGATGAACACCATGAACAAAAAGGTATTATCATTATTTATAACCGCCGTCTTCACAATATCCCTGTTTGCCGCCTGGCCGAGCAAATCATCTGCCGCAGCAGCAGGCTCAACCGCAGGTACCGTTGCGATTACTTCGGGGGTCTTGAATGTACGCAGCGGCAGTTCGTCCGGTACCACGGTGGTTGCACAGCTTGCAAGGAACAGCCATGTTTCCCTGCTGTCTAAAAGCGGGTCATGGTGGAAAGTCGAATATGCCGCCGGTAAAATCGGTTATTGCAGCGGCAGTTATATTAAGCCGGTATCAGGCAGCTATGCCGCTTATGTCAAGATCAGCTCCGGTAGCCTGAATATCCGCAAGGGTGCAGGCACATCCTATGCCATAAAAGGCAGGCTTCCAAATGGTAAAGGAGTGGTTGTGCTGTCACAGCAAAACGGGTGGAGCCGTATTTTATATAACGGAATTCAACTCGGATTTGTCAGCAGCGCCTATCTCAGAGCTTTCGGCTCAACCTCCCCTGCCCCCTCCTCTTTGAGCTATCCGGCTATCAAATTGTCTGTACCAAGCTATAAGCAGACAGACAGCCGCTGGGGGAATGTAAAAATCGGTACAACCGGAAAAACAATTGCCTCAGCCGGTTGCCTTACAACCGTGCTTGCCATGAGTGAATCCTACCGCACAAAGACAACCGTCTATCCCAACACAATGGCATCCAGACTCACCTATACGGCAGGCGGCGCCGCTTATTGGCCATCAAACTATTCGTTTTCATTCAATGCGGCATATCTGAATACCCTTTATGCCCAGCTGAAAGCAGGAAAAGCCGTACTTTTCGGAGCAAAAAACTCATACGGTTCTCAGCACTGGGTTGTTATAACAGGATATACCGGCGGAAACACGCTGGCAGCCTCCGGCTTTACCATGAATGATCCCGGCTCAACATCAAGAACAACCCTCCGGCACCTCCTCAACAGCTATCCCATTTTTTACAAAGCAGCATACTGAAAGCATACCAATAGCATGCTGAAAGCATGCTATTGGTATGCTTTGACACAATTTAATAAAATAAGTTGCATTTCTTATTATATAATTATATAATAAGAGCTGAAATAAAATGATATGTCGGTAGTATGGATGTATTAGTAAAGGAGGCTAAAACAGTGGTTGTTACGAAAAATACACTAATCGGAGATATTCTTGATTTTGACCAGACAACTGCTTCTTATTTCCTTGAGATGGGTATGCATTGTCTCGGTTGCCCCTCCTCACGCGGCGAAACTATTGAACAGGCCTGTGAGGTTCACGGAGTCAGCCCTGACATCCTAATCGAGAGGATTAACGCCCATCTTGCAAAATCATAGGGATAACTGCTCATACTAAACACTGTAATAAAACACGATAAAATGGAGTTATACTAATACTAATTTGAATTAAATTAGTATAAAAAGAACGCATTCCAAATGATAATTATAGCGACTGTTTTATCAGTGGTTCGTATTAGTGTTACGGCGCGGTCTGCCTCAAGGGTGCCGCGCCGTTTTTGTATTATATTTTTAAGCTTTTGAAAGGATATGACTCGGCAATGAACAGCATAAAACTTGATAAACGGCTTTCGCTCATTGCTTCATTTGTACGCCGCGGCAGCCGTATGGCCGATGTGGGTACCGATCATGCTTATCTGCCTGTTTGGCTGGTTAAAAGCGGTATCTGTCCCCTTGCTGTTGCTACCGATATACGCTCGGGTCCCGCCGGCAAAGCCTCTCAAACCATATCGGCAGCCGGACTGGAAGACAGTATCGATGTCAGACAGGGCGACGGGTTGTCAACCGTCACCCCAACGGAGGTTGATGATATTGTTATCGCGGGTATGGGAGGCGAGACTATTGCCGATATTATTAATGCTGCACCTTGGACTAAAGATGATAGATATCGGCTGATTTTGCAGCCCATGACCAAGCCGTCCGCTCTGCATGAATTTCTGTTTAACAACGGTTATGCAATTGAAAAAGAGCAAACGGTTGAGGATGGAAAGAGAAGCTATCTTGTTATGGCAGCCCGATATGACCCCCCTGCCGCAACCAAGCAGATGCAACATCCCGCATCAATTGTTCGGGGAGCGCTCGACATAAACCGCAACCGGAAATATCTTGAAAAACAGCATAAAAGGCTTATGAATGAGGTGCTTGCTTTAAAGCGAGCCGGTTATGAGGATAAAGCCGAAAAGCTTGAACGGCTGGCAGAGGTATTGTTTAGATCGGACATATAATTTAAATCCCTGCCATTAAAACAAAAAACCGGTTGAACCATTTAATTATCTTTGTTATACTTATTATTAATCAAAAACAGTTATTGTATTTTGCGCCTTTCATACTAATCTCAAATAAAAGCGGTGAAAATGCTATTATCACCTAAGGCGCGGAAAGTTGCAGGTCTAAATATGCCTATTAATATCCCCGACAATCTGCCGGCTGCCAAAATTCTGGAGTCTGAGAATATATTTGTAATGACCGAACATCGTGCGATGCATCAGGACATCAGACCGTTGCAGATTATTATTCTTAACCTCATGCCTACAAAAATTGAAACCGAAACTCAGCTGCTTCGATTGTTGGGAAACAGCCCTCTTCAGGTTGACATTGATTTAATGCAGACAGCTTCCCATAAATCTAAAAACACCTCACAGGAGCACCTGCTTGAGTTTTATCAAACCTTTGATCAGGTTAAAAACCGAAAATACGACGGTATGATTATCACCGGAGCGCCGGTAGAATCCATGGATTTTTCCGGTGTGGACTACTGGGATGAGCTATGCGAAATCATGACATGGTCTCTTTCGAACGTATACTCCACCCTGCATATATGCTGGGGGGCACAGGCAGGGCTGTACTTCCATTACGGTGTTCCGAAATACCCGCTGCCGCACAAGCTGTCGGGTGTGTTTCGTCATCGTGCGCTCGACCTCAATCACCCTCTCCTGCGCGGCTTTGACGAGGTTTTTTATATGCCTCATTCGCGCTATACCGAGGTACGCCAAAACGATATTGAACAGGTGCCACAACTGCAAACCATGGCATTATCCGAAACCGCGGGGGTTGCCATTGTTTCCACAAAGGATGCCAGACAGGTTTTCATAACCGGTCATTGTGAATACGACCGCTACACACTTGCCGACGAATATCAGCGTGACATAAAAAGAGGTGTAAACCCCGAAATACCGCAGAACTACTTCCCCGACGATAACCCAGAATGTGTACCTCCGATGACATGGCGAAGTCATGCCAATCTGTTTATATCCAACTGGCTCAACTATTTTGTTTATCAGCAAACTCCTTACGATTTCGTTGAATTCAATAACGCAGAATAAACCACCATTCTCGCATAGGTGGGGAAGGATCTTGTCATGAAAATTGCAGGAATCGTAGCTGAATACAATCCGTTTCATAACGGACATGCCTATCATATTGAACAAACCCGTTCAGAAGACGGTCAGGGTTGCGGCGCAACCCATGTTGTAGCAGTAATGAGCGGCAATTTTGTGCAGCGCGGGCAACCTGCAATAATGCCGAAATCCGACCGTGTTCAGGCTGCTCTGTCAGGCGGCGTTGACCTTGTGCTGGAACTTCCCCTGCCGTGGGCTATGGCATCGGCAGAAGGATTTGCCTACGGTGCTGTTTCAATCCTCGATGGGCTGGGATGTGTGGATATCCTCAGCTTCGGGAGCGAATGCGGGGATACCGCTTTATTAGAAAAGGCGGTTGACTCTCTTGAATCCCGTAATTTTTCAGGACTTCTTCATGTATATTTGGATATGGGTATTTCATTTCCCGAAGCACGTCAGCGTGCCATTCAGAAAATAGCGGGAAATAAAATCGCATCTCTATTCGAGTCGGCCAATAACACCCTCGGGATCGAATATATCAAGGCTTTGCGTCGGCTTTGCTCCAATATTGAGCCTTATACCGTTCGGCGTTTCGGTGTAGGGCACGATGATGAACTTCCGGTGGGTGATATTGCATCGGCAAGCGCGGTAAGAACAATTATACAGGCGGGCAGACCTGAGAATGCCGCCCCATATCTGCCTTCGTCTGTCAAGAGGATACTCCATAACGCGTTGCAGGATGGACGCTGTCCCGCGAATACCGAGCTGATTGAAAGGGCAGTTCTCGCCTCCCTTCGTCTTAAGTCAAAGGAGGAGCTCTCCACCCTGCCCGGCATTTCGGAAGGTCTTGAAAATCGTCTTTATAAGGCCATTCGTGAAGCCGGAAGCATTGGAGAACTAATCGACAGGGTGAAAACAAAAAGGTATACATACACCAGAATATCCCGCATTATCTTTGCCGCATTTTTGGGGCTTATAAACCAACCGGAGAAGCTGCAACCTCCATATATACGAGTGCTTGGTACAAATGACAAGGGCATCGAAATTTTACGGGAGGCAAAGAGCGGAAAGCTGCC
>JAQUHC010000059.1 GCA_028683785.1 Oscillospiraceae bacterium | reverse complement strand
AGAGTCCATGGGTGAAATGTGTCGCCAGACAGGTGTTAAAATTGTTACCGGCGACACCAAAGTGGTGGAAAGAGGCGGCGCAGACGGACTGTTTATTAATACATCGGGCATAGGAGTCGTTTCAGAGAATTATTCGCCATGCTTGATTGAACCCGGTGATGAAATCATTATTTCAGGCACGATTGCAGAGCACGGAACGGCTATATTGCTTGACCGGTATGAGCTTGAGATTGAAACGGATATTGTCAGCGATTGCTGCCCGCTTCATCATTTAATATCCGCTTTGGACAAAGAGCTGTCCTATATAAAGCTGATGAAAGACCCGACACGGGGCGGCTTGGCAACCATTTTGAATGAAATATCAAACAGCGTAGGGCTAAATGTAGAACTGTATGAAAATCAAATACCGATTGACGAGCAAGTAAAAGCGGTTAATAAAGTTTTAGGGATTGATCCGTTGTATCTTGCATGTGAAGGGCGAATGGTCTTTGTGGTGAAAAAGGGGTTTGGAGATAAATTTTTAAGATGTTTAAAGAAATTGGAAGCATGTAAATCCGCACGGATCATAGGTGCGTTTGCTTCAGACAGACAAGGAATTGTTTATTTGACACCCAACATTGGCGGTAAGCGGATAATTTCTGCATTGGAAGGACAGACAGTTCCCAGAATCTGCTGACTTTATCAACGGTGCTGATTTCTGAATACAATAAGCAAGTATTTCGGGAGGTTTATATTATGGATTTAAAACTGTTTTTAGAATTTATATCAGACATTGTTAAGGAAATCAATTCGGATATAGAAAAGCTTTACTCGAATAAAACCAATAATAAACGAGACGTATTACATCATCTTAACAGTGAAGCCATGATGTTGGATAATTACATAAAACATTTTAGTCAATCCACTGAACGAATAGTTCAAGATATACCAAGCTCGCATCAAAGCACTTTCTTGCAGCAAGTCCGACCTGCCATTAATGGAACAAAGACTTTTACAATAGAGGAATTGGCCCAGTATAACGGTAAAAACGGAAATCCTGCTTATGTCGCAGTGAATGGCATTGTTTATGATGTCACAAATAATGCGGCATGGGCCGCTGCAACTCATTTCGGTCTCAGTGCCGGAAACGATTTAACAACTTCGTTTGCTTCATGCCATGCAGGAGCAGATATTTTAAGCAAACTGTCGGTTGTAGGTAATTTAGTTTGAATATAAGGTGGTGATTTGATTGGATGCGGCAGATTTAAGATGTCCCTATCAGGAAAGCAGATTAAAGACAACCGCAAGTCTTGTTGATCTCGTAAGAGGTAATCTTGCAAACGGAACATTACATAAGCGAAACCTTGTATGGCTTGAGCTAAACGGCTGTTCAGGCAATATTATCTCCCTTCTCAATGGACAAAACCCTGATTTTCAGTATTTGATTACACAAATGACAAACTTTATATATAGCAACAGCCTAATTGCAGCAGAAGGCAATTATGCGATGGATCAGTTGTTTAATGTGATTGGAAGTGATTACATTCTTGCGGCAGAAGGGGCAGTTTCGTTAAAAGATAACGGCATCTATAACATTATTGGTAAGAACAATGGTAAACCGGTAACAGGCCTTGAAGCTGTTAAAGCATTGGGTGAAGGAGCAGCGCACGTCATAGCGGTCGGCGCATGTGCGGCGCATGGTGGTGTATCTGCCGCGAGACCCAACCCAACGGAATGTTTTGGCATACAAAATGTTCTGCAAAAAAAAGCGATCAAATTACCGGGTTGTCCATGTCATCCGGATTGGTTTATGGGCACTCTGGCATACTTATTGTTATATGGTGAACCGCCTCTAGATAATCGGGACCGACCCTTGATGTTTTACGGCACAACCATTCATGACAGATGTCCAAGGCGGTCATATTTTGATCGCGGTATTTTTGCTGAAAAACTCGGTGAAGAAACCTGTATGTTTAAGATTGGATGTCGCGGGCCTGTTACCCCAACCGACTGTCCGATTAGGCAATGGAACGGGCATGTCAACTGGCCTATCGGGGATGACTCCCCATGTATTGGCTGCGCACAGTTTGGTTTTCCTGATGCCATGGAACCATTTATCAGCTATAACACTACAAGGGGAGGTTAAGTTTGAAAAATAAATTTTTCAAACTTTTCACTGCGAAAGGATGGTCATAACTATGCCGGAAAGAATCACAATTAATCCAGTAACCCGTATAAGCGGTTTTATGGAAATTCAGGCCGACGTCGAAAACCACTATGTTATAAACGCAAAAACAAAAGGGATGATGTTTCGCGGTTTTGAAAAGATGTTGATTGGCAGAAATCCTTTTGATGCCGTTTACTTTACACAGCGCATATGCGGAATATGTTCAACCGCCCATTCCATGGCATCTACACTTGCCTTAGAAAGCGCAATGAACTTTGTTCCCACTGAACAGGGACGGTATCTTAGAGATATCATACACGGATGCGAATTTCTTCAAAATCATCTGAGACATTTTTATCAATATACGATTCCAGATTTTGTGAAGCTGCCGGAGAACTATCCGTTGTTTAAAACAGATCATAAAGATTACAGACTTCCAAAAGAATTAAATGATAAAATGGTAAAAGATTATTTTGAATCTCTCGATATAAGCCGCAGCGCCCATCAGATGCTAGCCATACTCGGAGGCAAAGCGCCTCATAATCATGGAGTCTTCATCGGCGGCATTACATCGCAGGCTACTGTAGACAAGATTATCGCTATCAAATCCATTCTCGATAGCATCGAGGTGTTTATTAATCAGAAAATGATTCCGGATGTGTATGAAATAGCAAAATATTATTCGGAATATTATCATATCGGCGGTGGTTATGGTAACTTATTAAGCTATGGATGCTTTAATAATTATAAAGATTTGGGAACATTGTATGTTAATCCTCTCGTTTATACAAATAATACAATATCCATTTTTAATCCCGATGAGATAACGCAGGAAAGCCAATATGCCTATTATAATGATGAAAATGAACCGGATATACAAAAGCCACAGGCATATTCATGGATTAAGGCGCCCAGATATAACAATATCCCCTATGAAGTAGGGCCACTGGCAAGACAATGGCTTTCCGGTAATTACAGAAACGGCATATCTGTTATGGATCGTACTATAGCAAGAGTGCTTGAAGCTGGAAAAATCGTATCAATAATGAAAATTCTTTTGCAAAACCTGATTCCGGGGATATCTGTGCAGCAAAAATATACTGTCCCTGAAAAAGCAGGTGGAAGAGGACTCATTGATACGACTCGGGGTGCGCTTGGTCATTGGATAAATATTGACAGCGGTAAAATAGCCTTTTATCAGATTATAACTCCATCTGCATGGAATCTGTCTACACAAACAGGAAGTATTAAGGGAACTGCTGAACAAGCCATCATTGGATCACCAGTAAGAAGCATTAATACACCTGTCGAAATCGGCAGAATCATCCGCTCCTTTGATCCATGCGTGTCCTGTGCGACTCATGTTTACACAGGCGGAAAGCTCGTAAATACAATACAAGTTGTGTAGATTAATAGACATGTAAAAATACTACAGGAAAAAACTCCTGTAGTATTTTTACATATGACTTAGCATCCGTGGTGTTCTTCCTGTGCCTCTGCATCTCGTTTTATTTCATGTACTGTGCCAAACGGATGCTGCGGCGGAGCATAAATGGAATACAATTTAAGTGGCATACGACCGGTATTTAACAAATTATGCCATGTTCCGGCAGGTATTATTATTGCATAATTGTCGTAAACTCTTTTTTGAAAATTCAGATTATCTTTACTGTCACCCATCATAACAATTCCTTGTCCTTGCTCAACTCGCAAGAATTGATCTAAGTTTGGATGTATCTCTAAACCGATATCTTCACCCGGTTTTATACTCATTAAAGTGAGTTGCATATGTGTTCCTGTCCATAAAACAGTGCGAAAGCAATTGTTCAGTAAGGTAGCTTTTTCAATATTAATTACAAAAGGGTTTGGTCCATAATCGTTTGACCTATTTATTCTGGAATAATCGGGATTATTTAATGGCGTATTATCATTATGCCAATATTGATTATTATATCGCATAGTTTTCTTCCTTTCACAGACTTTGTTATTTTATAATATGTCTGATATATTAGAAGCGTTACGTGAAATCGAGAAGGAAACCACGCCGGAAGGCTTCCATAAAAGCGATTAGATTTCGAGTCTAAGCCAATCAAACGAATCGAGTTCGAATTACAATATAATCATCTTAAATAAAGGTGGTTATAAAAATGGTAGCAGGACATTTACAGCAGAAAAGCGGTTACTGGTACATGGTCATATCATATTCCGATGAGATGGGTGATGGCGTCTCCGGGGTTACGATGAAATGTGACGGTTTTCAGAAAATGATGAACCTGATTAAGTCCGGACAAGTGGCAACGGTTATTGTAAAAGATATGTCCCGTCTCGGTAGAAATTATCTGGAAGTCGGTCAGCTGACCGAAACCGTTTTTCCGATGCACGATGTGCGGTTCATTGCGGTCAATGACGGCGTGGACAGCGCACAGGGAGATGATGACTTTACGCCGTTCCGCAATATCATGAACGAGTGGTATGCCAAAGACATGAGCCGGAAGATGCGCTGTACCCTGCGCACCAAAAGTCAACAGGGCTATGCTATTGGGCAGCCGCCGCTTGGATATTGCTATAATCCTGAGAACAAAAAAGAATGGATTGTAGATCCGGAAGGCGGGGACATTGTACGTCATATATATGCCATGCGAAAAGACGGAACGAGCATCAATGATATTGCAAAGATGCTGAAACGGGAAAAGATACTCATTCCGTCTCTTTATGCGCAGCGCAAAGGTTTTAAAAATCCTACAAAGAAAGCTGTTCGCGGTTAGTATCTGTGGGACACCAGTATGGTGCGCAAGATATTACAGAATCAGCTTTATGTCGGCGATGTCATCAATTTCAGAACCTACAGCAAGTCATATAAGCTAAAAGACCGACTGGCTAACTCGCCCGAAAACTGGGAGATTCACCGGGATGTGCATGAAGCAATTATTAGTCGTGAAGACTGGGAAAATGTTCAGAAAACGTTCGGAGACACAAAATACCGCAAGCCAAAATATGTAGAAAAGAATATGTTTTCTGGGTTCTTGAAATGTTCGGACTGTGGTGCAAATTTGAATTATAAGTACACACACGACAATCCCGACAACCATTATTTCTCCTGCCGGAATAAGCGTGCCAACAACGGGCTTTGCAGCCAGACGCATCACATTCGAGTCGACGCCATTACGGAAATTGTCACACGAGAGCTTTCCAATATGGTTCGGTTTGCCTCAGCCTTTGAAGATGAGTTTGTCAAGATCGTTGTGGACGAACAGTACAAGCAGATTCAGCTTCTGCAAAAGAAAAACAAAGATGCCCTGCAAACGGCCGTTGCCCGTAATAACGAAGTCGACATCCTCTATGAAAAGCTGTATGAGGATAGCATTTGTCAAGGATAAATGTCTAATTTTATAAAATATTTTTTTGCATACAAAATACGCAGTATTGACAAAGTTCCGTGCGTGTTGTTAAAAGAATACAATTTAAAAAGTGTTCCTTTCTTGCTTTTTATATGGTAAAATATAAAAAATAGCTGGAGGTGTAGTGCTTGAAAAATTTGAATACCATATTTAAAAAACCGCTTACATGGATTATTTGCGGTTTTGTGGCGATCATTGGATTGTCCGTTTTTATGGTTTTGCAATGCACCCGTCCACCAGCTTCATCTGCTTGGTTTGATGGTCAAGGGGAAAATGATGCTTATGAATTTCCCATTACCCCGAAAAAGACTCCGGAAAAGTGGAAAACATTTCAATCACATCAAGAAATGATAGACGCCATACAAATACCAGGTCATCAACTTAAAGACATGTCAACAGAGGGAGTGATTGAGTCGTGCATCAATTATCCATTATATGGTAACATGATGTTACACGACTCATTTCTGATGGGTTTTAGAATACAGCTTAATAATTTTAATGGCCTTCAGGAATTATATAAGCGGGAAGATTCGGCTACGAAACTTATTAAAATATTTGAAAGCATTAATCTCAAAAAACTAAAAAAAACAGAAAATTCTTCTTTGCGTTACAGATATATTTGTTTTATGATTGCTCAAGATGAAATTATATCCCAATTATCCCATGAACAAAAAATGAAATTATTAAGTACAATAACATCACAAAACAAAGAAATTATCGAAAAGCATTCGGATGTTTTCTCGCAACATTCTCCTATTTTTATAAAATTTAATTTATACAGAACTTTATATTCGGAATTTAATGAACTATATTATTCTAATGCCTGCATTTATCAGTTTATTAATACGGGAATGTGGATGGGAATTTCTAACGAAGAATTTGAAGAGTTAATGAACCAAATAAATGAAATCGTTGGGGACAAATAATCAAGACGCATCTCATTATTTGACAAGATGCGTCTTGATTATAAAAGAGGCATTATTTTTTAGAATATTTGTAGTAGTATAGCGATGTAGCCGTGTAAGGACTATATTCAGGAGTATGTTCAAATAGCCCGCCCATTCCCCATTTTGAAGTGAATTTCGTGCTTGATGTTTTAATCGCTGAATGGTCATCATTGATATATCTTACTTTTGATCCATTGGCGACACTTGAGGGAATTGAATTTCCAGACCCATTTGTAATATAAACATAACTCCCATCCGTCCAATATTTTTTGTGTTCATTTCTTAAGTCCTCATTATTAATTGTTAGTCCAATCCAAATCTTATTACTGGTGCTCTGGCTATTCCATGCATAAGAATGACAATTATAATCATTGGTGGGCTCACGTAATTTTGTGGCATTGGGATAATATGATGTAGCATAACTGTTCGCATCGTTATAATCAGCAGTTGTTATTGTTGAAACATTACCCCCATATACCGTAGTTCCTTTTGGCGTTTTGACAGAAGTTTTAGTGGCGCTATAACCATGATCAGAGGGATTACATGCAGTCAAAAACACAGTTATACAACAACAAAGTACTGCGACTATAGAAGCTTTACTTATTAAGGAAATATTTTTCATGACAGAAAATCTCCTTCCTTAATTTGTCGAAAAGCATCATTCCAAGATTCATCTTTAAAATTTGTTCCTGTTTCTAAAAATAATTTTATATTCTCATTTTTTTCGATGAGAGACACAAACTTCTCATCATTCATTAAGATTCTGCCAATTATTAATGCGGTTGACGAAACGGTAAATGTATCGGAATATTTACTTGCTTTATTCTCAGCGATTTTGATGGCATACGATAACAATTCATCTTTTAGGGTTTCATCAAGATTATCTAAAATTACAGGTTGAGAAATAATATATTCTAGATATCTTAATGTGAAAGTAGGGAATTTGTCTGTTTTTAAAATTTGATCAAAAGACAAATTATAATAATAATCACACAAAACATTCCCGGCATCTTTCCGATTCAACAATTCATTTAACCCATTAAAAGAATCAGTTTGTTTCACAAATCCCTGATATATTTCATTATGAAACATCATATCCCCGATTAATGGATAACTTAAGCATGTTTCAATCAAGCCTTTTGTAGACATTTTGTTTAAGACTTCATCTGGCACTCTACACGCATCTAACATTTCTTGATGTGATTGAAATTCTTTCCATTTGTCGGGAGCTTTTTCAGGAGTGATCGGAAACACATAGGCATCCGTAATTTTCTCTGATTCAAACCACATTTTATTGCTCATGGCAAGAACTCCCGTTGTTGCGCTCAATACTACCAATGCAATCATTGAAACACAAAGAATAAGTTTAAATTTTCGCATAATATAATCTCCTTAACTACTATTTTGGGATTGGTTAATTCATATTTTCGTTAATATTGTCTTTTTTCTCAAAGCTGGTCGGCAGTGTTGTGAGATTAATGAGAATATACGGACTGTAAAGCGAATGGTCAGATGTGGCGAATATTTGATGGCCTTCGCTGTTTTCTTCAGCTTTCATCAATACGCCGATAGATTCGGTTTCCCATGAAAAGGCGCCGACACAGTCTTGAACATAAGTATTTATCTTATATGAACCATATTCTTTTTTGCTCTTGACTGTATCTGAAACAAGTTCCGTTCCGTCAATCCGATCCGACCATAAAATCCCTGTGCTTGACCATTGAGCGTCTGCCCTATATAGAGAAGTCGCTATGTCTTTTGAAGAATATAGGTTGCGCACACAATAATTTGCGCTTTTTATATCTTCTTCATTCGCATGAAAAAAGAAATTCAGTCTATATCTTACATAGTGCCAACCTTCCCCAAACGCTGGATGTTCCCCGACTACCGCGTAATTCGCAAGAAAGTTATTTACGGTATGCTTGGAATAAACCGTAGAATCCGGCATTTTGTTGAGATACATCTCAAAGGACGGGTCAAGCTTCACGGGGTACTTGGTTTTTGCATTGTCAAAAATACTTTCATCAATCGCTACGGTGACAAGATAATCTTCCTCCTCTCTGTTAATATTCATTTGCGCGATTACATCCAACTTCTGTCCTTTATCTGCCGTATATTGGACAAGTGGTTGATAGATAATGCTTTCATTTCTACCTCCATTCTTGAACAGAACATATCCGTTCCGCTTATTTTCATAGGACGCCGCGCCGGATTTCACAATAAAGGAAAACTCATTGCTGTCCGGCTTTTCTTTCAACACAATTTCAACTTTTATACCCGCCTTTGTGGGATAAAAAAATAAATCCATATCTTTACGTTCATAAACTACGGCACTGACCTTATCACCGTACATATTTGTAAAAACAGTCTGATTTGCTTCAGAAAAACTATCTATATTCCAATTCGGCGCAAATTCCAAAAAATCAGCCCCCATTTCAACTCTGAATGGCTCAGAAAGTGTTTTTGGAAAATAAGTCTTTATGTTATTTGCCTTGTTTTCAAAGGCGAATCCGTTTTCATTTGATTCCACCACCGTGTTATCAATAACCGCATATCTGTCGATTTCAGTTTTATATTGAATGGGAGAAGCAAATATATACAAGGTATAGGTATCATTTTTATTCTTGTAGCAAACTGTATATGGGCTGTCATAATCAGATAATTGCTCAACATGGCCGTTAGCTTCCATGTCAATTTGTGAAATAGCGGTAGTAAGAACTTTGCTATCTGAATCTCCTGAACATCCGCACAGCATGACCGAGGAGCCCAAAACAAGCCCCAAGAAAACACACAAGATTTTTAAGCTGCTTTTCAAATTTTTTCGCCTCCTATTTTAGAGAATTATGATTCCACTTGAATTTCACGCCGCCAAATCCTCTCCCATGTTCGAACCACCTCTCATAAATTTTTATTATTCCTATTGCACCCTTTTAATTTATCTGTTATAGTAAGCATAATATAATATTTCGGAATTTTCATTGCACTATTGGAAGTAAAATAATCGTTTTTATTGAACTATTGGAAATAAATTCAGTTTTGGAGGGATTTTTATGCCGATGACCTGCAAATTTGATTGCGGACGGTTGGTGGATGTCGGTTTTTTTGAAGCCGATTCCTGTCGCGAAATCCGTACCGACAATGTGTATAATATTATTCTGATGAGCAAAGGCTCTTTGACTTTACGGATCAATGGAAACCGGGTCAAGGGCGACGCTCCTTGCATATGGGTGCTGAAAGAAAATCTGGATGTTGAATATATTTCATCTCAAAAACTTTCCGCTCAAAGCATCCATTTTGATGTGGCGTTCCTTTACCGAAGTGTAACCTTTGAAAAAATCAATTCTCGGAAATATAAAAAATCAATACAACGCGGATTAAACCTTGTACCTTTGAATGCCTTTTATGATTACCCCGACACTTTTTCATATGTGCTGCCGCTGTCAGAGGCGGAATGTGTACATGCAAACAGTTTTCTTGCGAACTTTTACTGCGCCGTACATAACCAATCTTATGAACGGTGGTCATGTCAGGCGAGGACAAATCTAAATGGGCTTTTAGAATTGATTCATCAGGTTTATTTGGGTTTCATTAATCCCAACAAACAAAGCTTTGACATAAAAAATACACAGGCATGGGTGCAAGCAATACTCAAAAAAATACATTTAAATTATTCAAATGCTTCCGCGCCGCTTTCGCTTGTTCCGCTTGCCAAAGAAATTGGAATCAATAAAGATACCGTTTCTAAAAAATTCAATGAAATCGTCGGATGTTCCGTCGGTGACTATATTCTTGATTACCGTATTATGTGCGCTTGCCGTTCGTTGGGAAACACGAAAATTAAAGTCAAAGATATCGCGAGTGCGTGTGGGTTCGCGAGCGAATCATATTTTAACCGACAGTTTCAAAATCGAAAAGATATGTCACCTGAACAATATCGGAAAAGTGCACCAAAGCTACGACAAGCTGAATTTTCTTCGGATGATGAATAAAATGCTGAAACGGAAATGCCCTTGAGTTATAAAAATCAAAGGGCGTCCCATAAAACTTTTACCGCTCCATATCCCGTGACCGTGGCTTTCTCTGCGGCAAACTCGACTCTGCCCTTTTCACTTCCGCTTTTAACGCTGAATATTCGTTATAAGTCTTTCTTCTTTCAACCATTATTTTATCAAATTCTTCAAGCCCATTCGCATTTTTTAATTGTTTATCAATATGCTTTAAATTTTCATGAGCGTGATCGCGCCGAGCGCGTAATTCGTCAAGCGCAGACGGTTCTGTGCCCATTGGTTCTTTTGCTTCTTGTATTTCCTTTTTGTATTTATTAAGTTGTGCCATGATGGCCGGCTTTTCTGTTTTTGAGGTATTTGCGGTGGGTCTGACTGTTTCTTTCAGCCAGTTTTTAAGCTGTTTTAACTTCGCCAAAATAGCAAACAGAATTTGATTCATACGGGAGATTTCCCGATTCATATTGCCACGCTCGGTGACAATGCCTTTGTGTTCCATCTGCGTGGCTGCAACACCCATGTGAACAGTGGGGATTTGCTCGATGCCCTGCCGCTCGTAACTTCGATGGTCTATGCGGGATTCGTGACCGTGTTTTTCCAAAGCGGCGTTGGCGGAGGCTTCCCATGCCGCCCGCCATTCTTCGGCTTTTGATTGGTTATTCCAGTCGTTAGCCTGAACATAAACCCGCTTCCATAGTTTGCGGTTTCTGCTATCGAGTTTTTGCAATCCTGTAGCTGCATCAATGATGGGAATGCGGTCGCCGTTTTCGTCAAGTGCATAATCTTTTTTCTCTTTTATGCCCCACATTTTATCATTATTAAAAGGGCGCATTGTTAAAAGAACGTGGGCATGAGGATTGCCGCCGCCAATGTCATGAATGCAAACGTCGGCACACATTCCCGCCGAAACAAAATGCTCTTTTACATAATCGCGGGCAAGAGAAATATTTTGCTCTCGTGTCAGCTCCGCAGGCAGGGCAAGTTCAATTTCCCTCGCAAGCTGTGAGTTAACCGCCTTTTCGATTTTCTCAACCGCGTTCCATAAAACAGCGCGG
>JAQUHC010000058.1 GCA_028683785.1 Oscillospiraceae bacterium | reverse complement strand
TGCAGAGTAAAAACCAATATAAAATACAGATTATGACCTACAGAAACAGCTTTGGTCGTCTTTTTGAGGTTGCGCGTAGGCTTAATACCTTCACTCCTGATATGGTATATAAGGAATCCCTCTATGTTTTAGAGGATATTCTTGATAATCAGACCATCGCAATTTATAACATATCAAATAATGCGAATTTTGCACGACTTATTGTATGCTCAAAAAAATATATCGACATACAACAAAAATCTATTGAGTTGTCGGAGTACGAATTGTTTATTAAAGGTTTAACCAAGGGAGAGGTGTGGGCAAATACAGATTGTGATAATCGCTATCCCGATTATGCTTTCCCAATTTATCGTGATGACAGATTAATTTCCTTTATCATGGTCAACAAGGCAACCCATGAACAGATGGCGATGTATTACGAAAATCTTATAAAAATTCTCTGCAACATGATTGAGGATTCGCTGGTTCGCGCACAGGCATTTACCGAAGAAATAAAAGGTGATATGTATATTGATAATTCCATTGTACTCAGAAAAGATGCTTTTAAAAATATACTTTCGATACGCGAACAGATGGCCAAGGATGCAACATCCGAATATTCAATGCTCTGTGTAGATGCGGATTCGGAGAACGTTGTTGAGATTGCAGAGAGCTTGCGCAGCTATTTCAGAGAATCGGATGTATTTGGTCAGGGAGACGACGACAAACTTTATATAATATTAACACAAGCTGACAAGGATGTAGCTCCGAAAATTATGGATAGGCTCAGAAGTCAGGGCTTTATAGCATAGGTACCGATAACCGAATCAGTATTATTAAAGGAGGTAAGCGGATGACAGGATATATTTGGATAACCTTGATTTTCATACACTTGATTTGTTGTCTGCTTATTTTTCTCCTGATAAAATATGATTTTTTGAAAATCTCCGCACAGCTTTTTCCACTGACTTTGTTTGTTCCGATATGGGGGATTGCAATGCTGCTTTCTGCGGAATATCTGTCGCGCAGAAGTGAAGACGGAACCAAGGAGATCCAGGTTGACGACTTGAAGCTGTCCGAATTTGATTTCCGCGGGATAGGCTTATACATGGATGACAGGCAGCTGTCGGTGGTGCCGCTTGAAGAAGCAATTATCGTAAACGATGCAAAGACAAGGCGCGATTTTATGATGGATATAATCGGTCAGGATGCCGACCAGTATATTGATCTTCTTCAAAAAGCCAAATTTAATAATGATATTGAGATTATACATTATGCGTCCACCGCAATAATGGAAATTCAACGCGCACATGAGCTTGCTCTTCAAAGAAGTGAGGCGGCAGTAAAAAGTAATCCGGATGACTCGATGGCTTTGGATGCTTATATGATTACTCTTAAAAAATACATCAACAGCGGTCTGGTTGAGGATAACTTCCTTTTTATACAGCGGAAACGCTTTCATGAAGCCTTCTTAAAGAGAATTGAAATGCCGGATGCCGAGCAGTCCTCCTTTTTTGATGCGGTTGATAATCTTATCGAGATGAGTGATTTTATCCAAGCCGAAGAGGTACTTCAAAAATCTGCCGAAATTTGGCCTGAAAATGAAAATACATACAGATTGAAACTGAAAATATGCCACCTCAGCAAGGATAAAGAAAAAAAGAAAGAGCTTATAAAGATAATGCAAAACAAACGAGTTCAGTTTTCGGCCGAAACCCGTGAAGCAATTGATTACTGGAGCAGGTAATTATTTATATTATTACGACCGAGTAGGATATTTAAAAAAGGAGGTAGTGTGAATTTGGAATTTCAAAAAATGTTAAAGGCTGTTATATTTCCAATTGTGCTGCTTCTTTTATTAGCGGTGGTTCTGCTGATTGAACGTTTCGGTATAAAATATACCGCACAGGCAGGTACATTGGATTATCTTCCAGAATCGGTGGTTGAAAACAAGCCGGACGATAGTCGGCTGCCTACGGAATGTATGTTGCTGGTCGATTCATCGGTATCATATTCGGTTGAATTCTATACACAGATGAAGTTTATTCTGGAAAGCATGTCAGTCGGGTATGACTTCATTGATATCAGAAAAACCGATATACCCGATTATGGTGAATATAACACGGTTGTTTTATGCATACCGGATTTTGCGGTTATGGGCTCTAAACTGCAGTCTCTTTTTAACTGGGTAAACGACGGCGGCAGGTTATTTTTGCTCTGCCCGATAGAGCCAACCACTGCAGTCAGAACCATTATATACCAGATCGGTGTTGTTGAAATGGGCGGGGAATATATACCGATTTCGGGATTGAAAATAAAAACCGATTTTATGATCGGTTCTAAAAACTTTACATTTAACTGGGGGATTGATGCGGGGCTTAGTGCCGTCACCCTCCGCCTGTCTCCGGATACAATTATTCATGTCGTTTCTGATGAAAGCATCCCTCTGCTTTGGGAAAGAGAATGCGGAAAGGGCAGAGTGGTTGTAAATCATCTCAGTCTAAGCGGAAAACAATCCAGAGGATACTATGCTTCCGCATACAGTTTGCTTGATGATGCCTTTGCATATCCTGTCATAAATAGCTCCACGATTTTTATTGATGACTTTCCCTCACCCCTCCCAAGCGGCTTTAATCCATATATAAATAAGTTTAATAACCGCGATACTGAAAGCTTTTTTACAAATGTATGGTGGCCGGATATGATGAGCCTTGCCAAGCAATACGGGCTTAAATACACCGGGTTGCTGATTGAGACTTATAATGACGAAACCGAGGGACCATTTGAGCGCAATGCCATTGTAAATCGGTATTCATATTTCGGCAGAATGTTGCTGGGTATGGGTGGAGAGATAGGTCTTCACGGTTATAATCACCAGCCGATTTGCTTTAAAGGATTTGATTATAAGGGCAAGGTAGATTATAACTTATGGGAAAATTATGATGATGCGCTCTCGGCATTAAACGAGCTTAAATCCTTCTCAAGTTCACTTTTTAAAAATCAGGAGTTTTCGGTCTATGTTCCACCCTCAAATATTATATCCGAAGAGGGGCAAAAGCTTATTACAGATAATTTCCCGAATATCAAAACAATATCCGGCATTTATATCAAGGAAGATATCGAGCTTGAACAGGAATTTTGCGTAACCCCCGATGGAATTATTAATTATCCGCGGGTTATTGCCGGTGCCGATATCGACAGCTTTGACAGATGGATTGTATTTAATGAGTTGTCATTCCATTATGTAAATTCTCACTTTATACATCCCGACGATGTGCTTGACCCTGAGCGCGGAGCTGATAAAGGCTGGAGTGTAATGTTATCCAAGCTAACAGCACATGTCAAATGGATTGATGGTGTTGCCCCGAGTATCAGAAAGCTTACCGCTTCGGACGGTGCAAAGGCTATTCAACGTTATAATACCATCTCTGTCAAAAGGACACTTACCGATAAAATGCTCAAACTTGATATTGATAATTTCTATGATTCTGCCTACTTTATTGTTCGTATAAAAGACGGAAAGCCCGGAACCGTTGTCGGTGGCTCGCTGGATGAGATTAATACCGGGCTGTATATTCTGTCTGCCGATTCCGCAAAGGTCGAAATTTCGATTGTGAGGTAATTGATTTTGCGTATCTGTATGATTTTGGAGGGATGCTACCCGTATGTTCGCGGCGGCCTTTCCAGCTGGATGCACAGTTATATACTGGCCATGCCGCAGCATGAATTTGTTTTGTGGATCATCGGCGCTGAATCTTCACAAAAGGGGAAGTATAAATATGTTCTTCCCGCTAATGTGGTGCAAATACATGAGGTTTTTCTTGACGATGCACTCAATCTTCCTGTCCGTAAAAAAGAGAAGCTGGATTTTAACGAAAGAGAAATCAAGGCGCATAGGGATATTATTTCATGTAAATCACCCGACTGGGACATCCTGTTTGAGATATACAATGTGCGCAAAATAAACATGCATACCTATCTGATGAGCGAGAACTTTCTTGATTGCATTCTGGATATGTGCAGAAGTGAATATCCCTACATATCCTTTGCAGAGTTGTTTCATACGGTACGCTCAATGCTGCTGCCCATGTTCTATTTGATGTCACAGGAAATACCGGAAGCCGATATTTATCACAGCACTGCCACCGGCTATGGCGCATTACTGGGTGCAATGGCGGGTAGCCTGAAGCACAAGCCGTTTATGATAACCGAACACGGTATTTATTCCCGTGAAAGGGAAGAGGAGCTGCTTCGCGCTAGCTGGGTTCCGCAATACTTCAAAAAGATGTGGATTGCCATGTTTTATATGTTGGCACGCGCCGGTTATGACAGAGCTGTCAGCGTTACCGCCCTTTATAAAAGAGCCAATGATATTCAAACAGATTTGGGTTGTGACAAATCGAAATTAAAGGTTATAAGTAACGGAATAAAGATTGAACAGTTTGAAAATATCCCGTTAAAAAAGCCTAATCAGTGGGTTGATATAGGTGCAATTGTAAGAATACACCCGATTAAAGATATAAAAACCATGATATATTCATTTTTTGAGCTTAAAGCAAGGGTACCCAATGCTCGTCTGCATATATTGGGAGACACCGACGACCAGGAATATTACAATGAGTGTGTCAGCCTGATTGAACAGCTGAATTTAAAAGACATAGCTCTTGTGGGTAATGTGGATGTTGTAAAATATATTGAGCAGCTTGATTTTACGATTTTAACCAGCATATCCGAGGCGCAGCCCCTTTCGGTTTTGGAGTCTCTTGCAGCCGGCCGCCCATGCGTAACAACCGATGTGGGTTGCTGCCGTGAAATATTAGAAGGCGAAGGATTTGACCGTTTGGGTAATGCGGGTGTTTGTGTCCTCCCTATGCATCCTCAGGCTATAGCGAGTGCCATGGAGTTTCTATGCACCCGTGATAATGCAAGAGCGCAGATGGGGCAGATAGGCAAAAAACGGATGAAAAATCATTTTACCCATAAAAGAATGGTGGATGATTATCTTGATAACTATAAGGAGGTGTTTCGCAAATGGCCGGTATCGGGTTTGAACTGAAGCGTCTGTTTGCGAAAAAAGGAATTATCGCAACAACCCGGGCATATGGTTATGCCGGTCTTGTTTGCGCCGGCCCGATGCTTCTCGGAGTTGCTCTTATACTGGGTGTTATATACCTTGCCCATTCCAGCGGCATCCCCAGAGACCAGCGTGAGCTGCTGGTTGCTATGATAACATATGCGTTGCTTGCATCCTTGATGGTAACCAGTGCTTTTTCCATGATAACCACCCGGTATATTTCCGATATGATTTATACCGGACAAAGAGAAAAAATAATGCCTTCATTTTACGGGAGCTGCCTGCTGATGCTGGTGTTAGGCGGGCTGGCTTATGGGATATTTCTTTGTTTTTCAGGTGTATATTTAACATATAAGGTTTTATCAATCATACTTTTTATGACACTTATCATAACCTGGACCGAAATCAATTACTTAACCGCAATAAAAGATTATAAGAATATCTTTCTTGTTTTTATCTTATCAATACTCCTAACATTTACGGTGGGATATCTGCTTATAACCTTTACCGATTTGCCGGTGGTATCAACCCTTTTGGCATCTGTTTGTATCGGATACGGCGTAATGTCGGTGCTGTATTTTGCATTAATATATAAATATTTCCCGGAAGGCTTCGGAACATCAATGAACTTCCTGAGATGGATAGAGAAGTTCCCGTCTCTTATCGGAATCGGCTTTTTTAATACAATAGGGCTGTTCGGGCACCTGGTAATAATGTGGAGCAGTCCTTTGGGTGTGCAGATAAAAGGACTATTTTACGGGGCTCCCGAATATGATATTTCGGCACTTATGGCTTTTTTCTCAATTCTTGTTACCACCATAAGCTTCATCACCAGTGTTGAAACAAAATTTTATCCCCATTACAGGAATTATTTCAGCTTGTTCAATGAGGGTGGATGCATAAGCGATATTGAGGTAGCAGAGAGTAATATGTTAAGCACATTGCAGAACGAATTGTCCTATCTTGCACAGAAACAGGCGTTTATATCGGTTCTGTTTATTGTTGTGGGTTCGCTTTTGCTACCTCGTATGCAGTTTGGCTTTTCTTCTGATATGCTGGGGATTTACCGTATGCTGTGCGTCGGATATGCTTTTTATGCCATAGGCAACAGCATCATGCTGGTTTTGCTTTATTTTGCGGATAATAAGGGGGCAATTCTGACAACATTATTATTTGCAATAGTAACAAATATTGTAACATTTCTGCTAAAGGAATTGAATGCAGTATTCTACGGCTTGGGTTTCATTGTGGGGTCAGCAGTGTTTTGCTTATATGCCCTGTGGAGACTGGATAAGTACTTATATAAATTGAAATATCATGTTCTGGGCGAACAGCCGGTTTTTGCTACCAATACAGACGGCTTAATTACAATGCTATGTGACAAACTCGAAACTCGAGCCCGAAAAAAGCAGAGCGCAAGAAGACAGGACTATCTCGGAAGGATGGAGAAACATGAAGAAACATAAGAGCTATATAAGAATAACCACGGCTATTATGATAATTGCCCTGTTATTAAGCGGTTGTAACTCTCCTGCAGACCAAACCGCTTTAAAAAAGTACTCCGAAATAGAATCAAAACCCGATATCAGTCAATCTGAAGTAACCGATAATTCGCAGTTGTATGTTAATGATGACCCGTATTCTGTAATCACAATGTATCTTACCGTGAAAAAGGGAAATGAAAGCGACGGCACAAACCATACATGGAAGGAGGTCAATT
The DNA here is from genome assembly GCA_028683785.1 of Oscillospiraceae bacterium. Taxonomy (GTDB): domain Bacteria; phylum Bacillota; class Clostridia; order Oscillospirales; family Acutalibacteraceae; genus Avimonas. The sequence continues at coordinate 4,883 of JAQUHC010000058.1, read as the reverse complement.
CATATTCCACCTATTATTATGATGAAAACAATATTGACCGGTATAAGGTGGAGGGAATTCTTCAAATAGGGGATGAGAGCGGGCCGCTTCCCGAAGAATTCGGCTACAATGTAACGGTTCCGAATGCAACGGTGCAGGTTAGGGGAAAAACGACTTCAAGGGCTGAACAGAAATCGTTTCAGATAAAAATTAAGAAGGACAAGGGCTTTTGGAGAGACCAAAGGTCCATCATTCTCAACAAGCATATTTATGATTTTACACGCTTCAGAAACAAATTGAGCTATGACCTTATGTGCGAATATCCGGCATTGATAGGCTCCAGAACGCAATTCGTTCATCTGTATGTCCGCGACATGACGGAGGGTGGAAAAGACAGGTATGTTGATTACGGTCTTTATACCCAGGTTGAGCAGATGAATTCCAGATATCTGCTCAACCACGGGCTGGACAGAAACGGGCATCTTTATAAAGCCTCTATGTTCGAATTTATGAAATATGACGCACTTAAGCTGACTACCGACCCGAAGTATGATCTGAATGCATTTGAAAAGGTTCTGGAGATAAAGGGTGATAATGATCATACAAAGCTGTTGAAAATGATTGATGACCTTAATGATTACTCTCTTCCTATTGAAGAAGTATTTAAAAGGCATTTTGATGAGGAAAATTATTTTTCGTGGCTCGCTTTTCAAACGCTTACCGGAAACACCGATATTTCATCACAGAACTTTCTGCTGTACAGCCCGTTAAACAGCCCGAAATGGTATTTTATACCATGGGATAATGACGGAGCATGGAATCATATCGGACGAATTGAGCAATCGGGCAGAGGATACAATTATTTTGAGGGGGTCTCCAATTACTGGGGGGCGGTTCTGCACCAGAGGATGCTGAAATCCGAAATCCTGCGGGCAAAGCTGGATGAAAAAATTGAGTATTTCCGTAAGGAGCTTTCCAAGGAAAAGCTCTTAAAAATGGTGGATAACTACAGGAAGGTTGTTCAACCGTATTTATATTCAATGCCCGATATCGAGCATGCGGAAAAAACTGAAAAGGAGTACCCGGCTGCTGTCCGAAGTATGGTTGACGAAATTGAATATAATTATAATATGTATAAGGAAAGCCTGAAACATCCAATGCCGTATTATGTCGACCTGCCGGCAGTAAACGGTGATAAGCTGAGATTTGCATGGGATAATTCATTTGACTTTAATAATGAGGTTTTAGAATATACTTTTGAGCTATCCAAGGATTACAGATTCAAGACTACAATAAATAAAGAATCAGGTATTATTCTTCCCGAAATCACTGTGCCCATGTTGCCTGACGGACAGTATTTTTATAAAATCACTGTGAAAAATGAATCGGGTGAAACTCAAACGGCAATGGATTATTATATGGATATAAATGATATCAAGCATTATGGGGTTGTCGGTTTCTACATAGAGGATGGTATTGTATTTGCCGGTACACGGTGATAATCCAATGCTATGAAAAGGAGCGGAAAGGAACGGCTCGAATATGAATAAGAGCAAAAATAAATACCGGTATGAGTTTAAATATCTGATAAATTATCAGGAGATGTACCTTGCCAGACAAAGATTGAGCGTAATCATGGAAAGAGACGAACACACGATTAACGGGGTTTATAAAATAAGAAGCCTGTATTTCGATGATTACTGGAATTCCGCCTATAACCAAAAGATTATAGGAATAAACAACAGGAAAAAATACAGAATTCGCATGTATAACGATGATGACAGCTTCATAAGGCTGGAGAAAAAAGAAAAGGTAGGGTTCTCAATATACAAAAAAACCGCCCCTTTAACCAAGGAGGAAACCCTTGATATAATCGGCGGCAGATATGAGTTCCTTCTTAAAAAGGATAACAGGCTGTTAAATGAGTTTTATTATCAATGTGTCAGCCATGTCATGAGACCTTGTGTTATTATTGAATATGAGCGGGAGCCTTTTGTAAATCCAGCCGGCGATACAAGGATAACCTTTGACAGCAATGTGCGTTCCTCATCAATATTTACCGAATTCTTCAATCCGCTGTTGCCCTTTGCCTATGTATTTGATGAGGGCAAACTCGTGATGGAGGTCAAGTATACCGAGTTTTTACCCAAATATATAAAAGACGCAATACCATGCAGGAGCAGCGAGTATTCCGCCGTATCAAAATTTACCGATGGTTTTGAAAAGGTAAGCAACTATATACCCATTTCGATTATCGGCGAATCACAAATTTAATGACAGTGAGGTTGTTTATTTATGAGTGTCAAAGATGTAATCAAGAAATCCGTGCTTGAATTAGAAACCTTCAAAAACTCTTTTACGGTAGAAACCATTATCAGTATACTGATTGCTTTGCTGGTGGCTGTTGCTTTCGGCGTATTCATCCATTTTGTTTATACAAAGTTTTTCCGCGGCGTTGTCTACAGCCGCAACTTCTCAATTACTCTTGTCGGAATAACCATAATGACGACAATGGTAACATTGGCTATCAGCACGAACATTGTTATTTCACTGGGTATGGTCGGCGCTCTCAGTATCGTCCGTTTCAGAACTGCCGTTAAGGACCCGCTCGATTTACTTTATCTGTTCTGGGCTATCACCACAGGGATAACCATTGGAGCTTATATGTATCCTTTGGTGCTGGCTTCCTCAATAATAATGCTTGTTCTTATAATGGTTATGACACGAAAATCAAGAAGAAATGATATCTATATCGCTATAATTCATTATAAGGGTGAGGATGTCAGTGATTCCATCCGTGTTGTAATGGCAAGGGCGGATTACAAAATTAAATCAAAAACCTCAAGAGGAGAGTTGAATGAGTTGGCTATGGAGGTCAATGTCAAAAATGATAATTTCTCGTTCAGCGATAAACTTAAAGCCATAGACGGAGTGCAAGAAGTAACACTTATTCAATATGACGGGGAATATCATGGATAGCAGGATACATAAATTTTTGCACTCAGGTTTGGTGCTGCTGCTTGCGGTTGCCGTATCGGGCTGCGGCAAACAGGAACTGAGATATACAAATTCGGAGGGAAATGTGTTATTTTTTAAAAATGATGTTTCAATCACCTTTGAGCTTGGAGAGGAAGTGATTGTAAATCCGTTTATGGGTTTTGCACCGGATGCATATTGTGCTGACAGTGTCGAGCAGTGTACACTTGCCTATCTGGACATTACCTTTCGGGAATTGGAGCCGGAGGAGGGAGTTTTTGATTTTAAAAGCATAGAAAAAGAAAACAATCTCGACAGATGGAGGACTGAGGGAAAACATATAGTATTCCGGTTTATCTGTGATCTTCCCTCGGATGAGGCTCATATGGATATACCGGATTGGCTGTATCGAAAGATAAGCGGAGACGGAAAGGAATATGACATACCATACGGCAAGGGGTTTTCACCCAATTATTCAAATGAAATATTCATAGAATACTATGCTAAGGCTATCAAAAAGTTGGGTGAATATTTCGGGAAGGATAATTTTTTCAGTTACATTGAGTTGGGAAGCCTTGGACACTGGGGGGAATGGCATGTCTATTATGAAGACGGGCTGCCCAGAATACCACCCGAGAGCATTCGTGAAAAATACATAACCCCCTACAAGTCTGCCTTTCCAAACGCAAAATTATTGATGCGTCGCCCGTTTAAGGTTGCAAAGGAAAACAGTTTCGGTTTGTTCAACGATATGGCGGGAAATCCCGACAGCACACAGGAGTGGCTGGACTGGATTAACAACGGCGGCGATTATAATCAAGCGAATGAACAAGATGCGCTTGTTCCCATGAATAATGCATGGCAATCGGCTCCGATAGGCGGTGAGTTCACCAGCTCGCTTTCTATGGATTGGATGCTGAAAACCAATATTACACAAACTGCATCGATGCTGGCCGATTCACACACCACATTTTTGGGCCCGAAATGCCCGATTAGCTCCGGCAACCCACGGATAGGGGACAAGCTATATGAGCAGGGAATAAACGCAGTAATTAAATCCATGGGTTATCGGCTTGGAATTAGCAAATCGGTTATTTCAAAACCAAAAAGTGACGGTACCGCGATTATCGAATTATCTTGGGTTAACAAAGGTGTAGCTCCGTTGTATTTTGACTTACCGGTAAAACTTTTCATACTGGATAAAAATAATTCCGTCATTACCTCAACCGAAATAGAGGTTGATTTATCTCAATTGACACACGGTAAGACAATAAAAACCAACACCCTATTCAGCCTCGGAGGAATGAAGTCCGGGTATAAAATCTGCGTCGCAATAATCGACCCGATGATAAATAAACCGGCGGTAAGGTTGATTAACACGGCAGAAAATATTGATAAAATGATGCTGATTCATCAGAAAATGTAATTGAAAGAAAAAATGGGGCTGACGCATAATGAAAAACATGCATCAGCCCATTTATGTATAGTATTATTGCTTTAGGAAAACAATTTATTTCGTTGGATGATAATACTCATCAGCCCATCCGTCTCCGTCTTTGTCCAAATTCTCTGTGGTTGTGGCGGTAGAATCTTTCTTTGTTGTGGTGTTAGTATCTTTTTTGGTTGCAGTCGTATTTTTAGCAGTGGTTGTGCCCCACGGCTTGACGGTTGTACCATCCTTGTTGTCTTGGTCATTCTTGTCTTGCTTATCTCCGCCTCCGAATAAATCGTCCGCATCAATATCTTCCAATTGATATGTTTTGGTTGTTTCGCCTTTTTGGGTTTTATCATTTTCGTTTTTATTCTCACCTTGAGATTGGGTAGGCTCTCCGTTTATTGAGGTGGGGTTGGTTTAATTGCCGTTTGTGATGCTTGAAAATTTGGTTGTTCCATCAATATTGTTGTTATCATCGATATAGTCCTTTTTT
>JAQUHC010000057.1 GCA_028683785.1 Oscillospiraceae bacterium | reverse complement strand
ATGTTCAGCGCACGACCTATCCATTTTCGCAATTCTGCCGCATTCGGTGTCATATTCCGCCCTTCCTTTCCTCAAATATCGGTAACGTCATTGATATCGCGGTAGCGAACCCAATCCCCCGAATAGAACCATTCCAACATCATTTCACCAAATTCATCATCAACATAGAGCCAGCTTTCGGTGGGCTCAATCCCGCATTTTTCAAACGCATAGGCAAGCGCCGCTTCATCGTTATCCAAAATCTTACCGGTGTTTGATAATATTCCGACATAAGCCGCCATATAAAACATCCTTTCTTATCGTCTCATGCTTATCACGATTATAAAATCATACTAAATCCATTCTAAAACATTCCAGAATAGAGCGATGCGTTCCTAATACTAATTTAAATTAAATTAGTATAGGAAGAACGCGCCATGAGCGATAATTATGAAATAGTTATAGTTGGATTTAGTATCAGTAAGCTTTTGATAAGTAATAAGCATAAGATGTTTCGTCATCGAAACCACTTTGGCAAAAAAATATGATAAGGAATAAAATACACTGCTTGGGGCAAGGGTGTTTCACTATAAGCAACATTTTTAAAAATAATTTACCTGTTTCGAAACATTTTGCTTGCTATCGGTTTTTAGATGTGGTAACCTATAAGGAAAGGGGGAGGTATTTTGTTTGGTGAAAACCTTAAAGCGGCACGGGCTGAAAAAGGATATACCTTGGAGCAGCTTGCAAATCATTATAACTCTGCCTATGGTGGAGGATTAAGCAAGGGGACCTTATCAAAATATGAAAACGGCAAACAGGAACCCATGATAAGTGTGGTTGCTAATCTTTCTGCCGTGCTGAATGTGAGTACCGATTATCTGCTTGGCAGGGATACGATTGCACAGGCGGGTATCGACCCTGAGAAAATACGCAACAGGGAGCGGATTATCAGGATGCTGGATCAGCTTTCGGAGGAACGGCAGCGGGTGATTGAGAATTTGATTGCTCTCGAATGGAATCAGAAGCAGCAGAAATAATTTTCTCTTGGACATCTTTATCCAGCTCATCGAATAGGATTAGAGAAGGGTATTTTTCATAAAACACCAAATCCCCTCCTTAATAGCCGTTGGCCACATTTTACCATAATTTATAATAAAAGTCAACTGTTTTTATTATAAATTTTTATAAATTATCAACATACCCTAATTTCATATTATATATTTAAGGGGGAAATGCTTTGCACCGGCTATTTTTAACAGCGGCTCAACCCGCCCATGAATTGCCCACAAATTCCGGGGGAATGCTGTTTGCCTGCTGGGCAATATTGATTGTATTGCTGGCAATGTCGTTTGTTTTTTTGCGTTCGGGGAAAAAGGAATATTCGGTGGCAATTCTGCCTTTGTTGATTACTCCTGCCGCCAATATTTTCAGCGGGTTGTTTTCCCGCTTTCTGGATAAGCTTGTACCCCTCTCCTCTGCCGAGCTTCGGGTTATCATTGTCCTTACGTCAGGGCTTATTTCCTGCTTGCTGCTCGGTCTTGCCTCACGAAAATTAAGCGGGGAGAAGACTCGGCTTATATTCTTCTGGGTATGCGCCGCATTTGTGGTGATTTTGACACTGGTTCTTGTAATCAACGAGCTTGTGGCTGCAAGATAATACTACAATTCAACAAGCTTTTGTATACGCTCAATGAGTGGTTTGCTCAGTTTAAGAATATCGCTGTTTTCCGCTCCGGTGGATGAATCCTCAACCAAAATCAACTTTACATCCTCGGTTGTAACCGTGTTATGCCAAAGGGTGCGAGGGATATTATAAACCCTCATGGGCTGCATTTTTTCCGCTTCAATAACCAACCCTTCATCCGTTTCGTTTGCATATAAAAGCACACAGCTTCCCGAAAGCAGGACAAACAGCTCATCGGTTTGGTTGTGCCTTTCAAGGCAATCTATTCCGCTAACATCGTTTTCAGGCTTCCAATTTTTAATGCCGACCATCCACTTTTCGTTCTCAAAAACGCGTTTCATGCCTCGGCCGTCATATTCAAATTTCTGTATTTTCATGTATCGGTCATTTCCTTTCATATTCTCGATATAAGCTCTGTACATTGATTGACTATATTTTCAGAGTTCAGGCCATATTCGTTGAACAAATCCTCGGGTTTGCCGGATTTCCCGAATTTATCCTGAATGCCGATTCGTCTCAGCTTTGCACCGGTATTCCCCGCCATAACCTCGGCCACCGCGGAACCCAGCCCGCCTATGACCGAATGCTCCTCAACGGTAACAACCCTGCCGCAACTGCCCGCCATATTAAGCACACATTCGGCATCAAGAGGCTTAATGGTATGAAAGTTCACCACGGCCGCGTTGATATTTCGTGCGGTTAGCTGTTCCGCGGCGGCAAGCGCATAAGAAATCATAAGTCCGGTCGCCATTATGCAGACATCGCCGCCCTCACGCATAACATTGGCTTTACCCGGAATAAAGGGGGTTTCGGGGGTTGTTACGGTATCAACAATAGGCCGTCCGACACGGATATATACAGGCCCGTCTATTTGGGCGGCGGCAAACACCGCCTTGCGGGTCTCGTATGGGTCACAGGGGACAAAAATCGTCATGCCGGGCAGCCCTCGCATTAACGATATATCCTCAAAGCTTTGGTGGCTGCCTCCGTCTTCCCCCACGCTTAAACCGGAATGGGACAATCCGAATTTTACATTAAGCTGAATATAGCTTATCGAGTTGCGTATCATTTCGTAACCTCTGCCGGTACCGAAAAGTGCAAATGTGCTGAAAAACGGAAGTAATCCCGCATGGGCAAAGCCCGCGGCGGCGCATATCATATTTGCTTCGGCTATGCCGAAATTAAAAAATCGATCCGGAAATTCGGTGGCAAAGATATTGGTCATGGTTGCATGGGCAAGGTCTGCATCCAAAACCACCAGACGGTCATTTTTGTGCCCCAGTTCAACCAGTGCCTCCCCGTATGCCACCCTTAACGACTGCTTTTTAATCATTTATATCAATCCCCAGTTCTTTCATAGCGTCAAGATATTCGATTTCAGCCGGAGCCTTGCCGTGCCAGCCGAATTGGTTTTCCATAAATGAGACTCCCCGCCCCTTGGCGGTCCGGCAGCACACAAATTTCGGCTTCCCCTCCACCGGCTTTTGAAGTACCTGTGTTATGGCATCCACATCATGCCCGTCCACCTTAAAACATTCAAATCCGAACGCTTCAAATTTCTTCACAATATCTCTTATACGCATTACCTCGTCATTTGAACCGTCAATCTGCAACCCGTTATAATCCAGTATAACGGTATAATTATCAAGCTTATAATGGGCGGCCGCCATTGCCGCCTCCCAAACCAACCCTTCCTGTGTTTCCCCGTCCCCGATTATTGCAAAAACGCGGTAATCGGCTTTTTTATGTCGGGCTGCAAGTGCAATCCCCATGGCAATCGACATTCCCTGCCCCAGTGAACCGGTGTTTACATCTACCCCGGGGGTTTTTGAACTATCCGGATGCCCTTGAAGATGGCTGTCAATTTGACGCAATCTCCACAGGTCGGAGCGCGGGAAATATCCCTTATCCACCAAAACGGCGTATAACGCGGGACAGGCATGACCTTTACTCAGGACAATGCGGTCACGGTTTTCCATTTTGGGGTTTTGCGGATCCAGATTTGCAACCTGATAATAAAGTGCCAGCAGAATTTCGACACAGGAGAGCGAACCGCCGGGGTGTCCCGATTGGGAGGTATAGAGCATTTTGACGATATCCCCCCGAATATGCCTTGCTTTTTCGGTCAACGATTGTTGTGTATCCATTTATATCGGCCTTTCCTTTTTGATAATGAATATATCTGTTTTATCCTTTTACCGCCCCCGCCGTCAGCCCCTCCACCAACCGTCTTTGAGCAAAGAAAAACATCACACATACCGGAATTATTGTGATTATCCCTCCCGCGGTCAATAAATCCCACTGTACCCCCAGCTGCCCGATAAGATTTTTAAGTGCCACCGGAATGGTACGACTTTCTTCGTTTGTAAACATCACCGCAAAGGTGTATTCGTTCCACGAGGTCATAAAAATGTAAACTCCTGTTGCAATCAGACAGGGGATGAGAACCGGCAATATAATACGAATAAACGCCTGCGGCCGATTTGCTCCGTCAACCATTGCCGCCTCCTCAAGTGACAGCGGAAGATCGCTCAGATATCCATTAAGCAGCCAGACCGAAAACGGTATTGTAAAGGTGGTATATGACAGCACCAGCGCTGTAGGGGTATACAATATCCCGAGGTTTCTCATAATCGCATAGAGCGGAATAAGGAGCAGGACGGTAGGGAACATGTTGTTGGTCAGAAACAAAATCATAAATGCGCGCCGCCCGCGAAAACGGAAGCGGGAAAACGAATAAGAGGCGAGCGAAGCGACAGACAGGGTAAGGGATGTTGTTAAAAGGGCCACCAGCAGACTGTTTCCCATCGGTTTCAGGAAATTATAATCAAAAAACAAATCCTTATATGCCTTAAAAGTGGTTTGGCGGGGCCAATAGGTTACCACGCTTCCGTAAAGCTCTCTTTCAGGCTTTATCGAGGTCACAAAGGTCCAGTAAAAAGGGAAAAGCAAGAATATCAACAGTATAATCAACGGAATATGCAGGTTGAGAACCCGATAAAAGCTGTTTTTTCGTCCTTTCATGCTTAATTCTCCTGATTTCTAAATAGGTTTTTCAAATACGGAATGGCTACCAGAAGCAACAGGATTGTAAGAATAATAGACATGGCTGATGAATACCCAAGATTTAACGCGTTCGCCTTGTTGAATATATAAACACTGAGTGTTTGTGAGGCATATGCAGGTCCGCCGCCGGTCATATTGAATATAACATCAACCGAATTTGCCACCCAGATTATTCTGAGCAGGGTGGTGACATATATGGTGTTTTGGAGCGACGGAACGGTGATTTGAATGAATTTCTGAAAGACATTTGCCCCGTCGATGTCCGCCGCTTCGTATAATTCACCCGGGACTCCCTGAAGTCCGGCAAGCAGCATAAGGGCGAAAAAGGGTATTCCCTGCCATATTATGGTGACCACCACGGCGGGAAAAACCGTACTTACCCGCGCTAAGAAAGGGATGGATTCATCTATGAGGTTGAGCTTGAGCAGAATATCATTGAGCACTCCGTAGCTGCCGTCATAAATCCATCTCCACATCAACCCGATCAAAACCCCGGGTGTGACCCAAGGGATAAGGCTTACCGAGCGGGCAAGCCCTCTCCCGCGAAACGGACGATTGAGTAATAACGCCAAGCAAAACCCGAAAACAAACTGAAACCCAACCCCAAACAGCACCCAAAGCAAGGTTCTCCATAAGGACGACCAGAAAAGTGAATCCCGCATTACCTTAATATAATTATCGGCGCCTATAAACCCTATTTCGGACGGTCGCCGCAAATCATAGCTTTGAAAGCTCATCAGCACCGCATTCAGAGCGGGTATAAAAACAACGGCCATCACAACCAGCAATGCAGGCATTATCAAAAGATAGGGCCAGAAGCCTGCTTTTTTATTACGCATATAAACCCATGCCTTTCCGCGCCCTTCCCTGCGGAAAGGCATGAAGATTTAAGGGACGGCGTCGCCCCGTATAACGGTTTTAAAACCAATCAAAAACAAACCGGTTAACTGCCGTATAACCCCTTTTGAAGGTCAGCCATGGCCTGCTCGGCAGTTTTTTGACCTGCAAGTGCCGCTGCCGTCGTATTCGGCCAGATGGTGTTAATCCATTCTGTGGTGGTATCAAGAATAGGAAATATACCGGCGCTGGGCGCTCCCTGTATAGAAACCTTCATAAACTTGTTGTTTTGAAACTCCGGCATGGCCTGCACCCTCTTGCTCACCGGAACGTTGCCTGTGGTCTTGCACCATTCTTCCTGTCCTTTTCCGGTAGCAAGATATGCAACCCATTCAAATGCCGCGTCCTTGTTATCGCAGGCCTCAAAGATAACATTTTCTGTATCTCCCATCGAGGTCCACTGACTTGTACCCTTGGGGAAGGGAAAGGCATCCACATCCTCGCCCAAAGCCTCAACCATCCCGCTTGATGAGCCGATATGGTGTATTGTCATGGCGGTTTTACCCGATTTAAAGTTGGCAATAATCTCATTAAATCCGTCTGTCGGGGCGGTGGGAGGAACATAACCGTTTTTATAAAGGTTAATAAAATCCTGCATACCCGCAATCGCTTGGGGTGTAGAAAAGTTGGTAAAATCCCCGCCGCGTCCGTAAATAAAGCTTCCCCATGGCTCCTGTCCGCCCTTTGCTCCCCTCATTCCAAAGCCGTAAACATCGGTTTTCCCGTTTTTGTCGGTATCCCGTGTCAGCTTACGGCAGGCTTCGAGAAATTCATCATAGGTTGTCGGCACCGCTATATTTACAGCCTTAAACATGGATGGACGATAGTAAACATAAAGCACCTGGGTGTTCCATGGCATGACATAAATGTTATCGGTTCCGCTTGCATTCCGCATAACATTATAAAGGTTCTCCTCAATATCCTCTTTATCTGTCCAGTCGTTAATATAACCATCCAGATTTGCAAGCAGGTTATTCGCTTTGAATAATGGGGTGGATGTCAGCTTCCATGCTGCCGTGTCAGGCCCCCCGCCCCCCATCGCCGCTGTGAACAGCGTTTCGCTGTATCCCCCGCCGTCCCAAGGATATTCCTGGGCGGTTACCTTGATGTTTTGGTCGTTGTTCTCATTAAAGTCCTTTACGATCTGCTGCATTTTTGCTGAATAATCGGGATTGTCCGCCCAATACCAATGGGTAATGTCAATTGGGGTGTTGGTTGCCCCGGATGATGTATCGTCTTTTTTCTTGCAGCCAACCGACATCATCAGACATAAAGCAATCACCAAAAAAAATACGGTTACTTTTTTCATGACTTATCCTCCATTAAATTATAATCGCCGTTTTTATTTGAGATTAGTAATCGTTCAGTTTATTTTTCCACATTTATTGCGCCATTATACTAACTATGTTAAATAAAAAAAGCGGGGAACGGTCAAGACCGTTTCCTGCTTTTTTTAATTTATGCCTATAAGCATGACAACTTATTGCGCATATCGTTTCGTTGTTGGGTTAAATATCGTGACAATCATTCGGGAGGATATGGAATCCTCCCCTACATTGTCGGGGGGGATTAAAAAATTCAGGGGCTTCATCACAAACTAAACCATTTTCGCGCTAATCGTTATTGATGAACGGGCGGATTCTATCCGCCCCTGCACCCTGCCATAATATCGCGTTTATGTTTTGTTGTATTATACATAATCAATATTACGGCTTGATAATCCCAATATCCTTAATCAACCCCCGGAGAAATTCGCATGATTTATCCATCTTGTCCAGCTCATCTTGTGTTAATGTCAGGCTGATAATCCCGCCGATACCGTCGCGGTTTACAACAGACGGCACGCCTGCATACACATCCCGTTGCCCGTATTCCCCTTCAAGCAATGAGGACACCGTCAGGATGCTGCTTTCGTTGCCGAATATTGCGCGGACTATACGAACCATCGCCATGCCGATACCGTAATAGGTTGCATTTTTCGCCTCTATTATTTTTTGGGCTGCGTTTTTAACATCAAGGCTGATTTTCTCCATATCTTCGCAGCAATAGCGATGCCCCGACTCCTCACACAGGGACAAAATCGGTTTGGTGGCAAGAAGCGCCTGGGACCACGGCACAAATTCACTGTCTCCGTGTTCCCCCATAACATAAGCGTGGATGTTGCGCGGGTCCACCGAAAAATAATCCCCCAGCATATAGCGAAGCCGTGCCGTATCAAGGGTGGTTCCGGTTCCGATAACCCTTTTGGAGTCTATTCCGGAGATTTTTTGTGTTACATAGGTCATAATATCGACAGGATTTGTTGCAATTAAAAATATTCCGCCGAATCCCGACTCCATCACCGGATCGACAATTGAGCGGAACACCTCGGTATTGCGCTGAAGCAGGTCGGTTCTGGATTCGCCCGGCTTTTGCGCCACTCCCGCGCATATCGCAACGATATCGGCACCGGCACAATCCTTATATTCTCCCGCATATATTTTCATATGCGAGCCGGAAAAGGCAAGCCCGTGGTTAAGGTCCATAGCCTCACCCATGGCGCGTTTTTTATCAAGGTCGATAAGAACAAGCTCATCACACGCGTTCTGGTTAAGCAGAGCGTATGCAAAGCTCATGCCCACAAAGCCGGTGCCCACCAGCACAATTTTACGAGTGTTTCTCATTATTATGATCATCCTTTCGCACCGACTGGGATGTTTTGGCCGGTTCGGCTATGCCGAATTTGCGCCTCGCTTTTGGCGCAAAAGGACAAAACTCCCCGTTTGAAAAATTTTTTTCAAACTTTTCTCCATTGTTTTCATTAACCATCATATCCGTGGGGGTTGCCGGACTGCCAACGCCATGAATCACGGCACATATCCTCTATGTCGCGGACGGCTTTCCATCCCATCAGCCGCTCAGCCTTTGACGGGTCGGAATAGCAGACAGCAATATCCCCCGGGCGGCGCTCCGCGATCTTATAGGGTACCTCAACACCGTTTGCCTGCTCGAACGCCTTGATCAAATCAAGCACGCTGTACCCCGTTCCGGTTCCGAGGTTAAACACCTGCTCGCCGGAATTATTGAGGGCATATTCGACCGCGCACACATGTCCCGCAGCCAGATCCACAACATGAATATAATCCCTTACACCGGTGCCGTCGGGGGTGTCGTAATCATTCCCGAAAACCGACAGACTTTGAAGCTTTCCGATGGCAACCTGAGAAATATAGGGCATCAAATTATTTGGGATACCGTTAGGGTCCTCCCCTATTCTGCCGCTTTCATGTGCCCCGATCGGATTGAAATAGCGCAGTAATACCGCAGACCATTCATCATCCGATGCGCAGATATCCCCCAGAATTTCCTCGATAATATACTTGGTGCGGCCATACGGGTTTGTTACCGCCCCTACCGACATATCCTCCTTAAGCGGGGAAGGATTGTTCATGCCGTAAACGGTGGCAGACGAGCTGAACACCATCCTCTTGCAGCCGGACTCAGCCATAACACGACAAAGGGTCACGGTGCCCCCGACATTGTTTTCATAATAAGACAGCGGCTTGGCGACCGATTCACCGACAGCCTTTAATCCGGCAAAGTGTATGACCGCATTGATTTTGTTTTCGGCAAATATTTTTTTCAGCCCGTCGGCATCCCTGATATCGCACTCATAAAAAGGAGTATCGCTTTGTGCCAGCTCCCGTATACGGCGGAGCGCTTCGGGTTTTGAGTTGTAGTAATTATCGAGAATTATAACATCATAACCGGATTTTTTTAATTCAACCGCGGTATGGCTTCCAATATATCCGCATCCTCCGGTAATAAGTATTGCCATTTTGTTTTCCCCCTAGTATAATAATATGCAGTGCGCTCATGTAAACTTTCCCTGTTAGTATTATATTATACAGGATACAACCCCACGTGCAATAGGAACTTGCCCGATTTAACCGATTTGACAAAATATAAATACTTATTTCCAGATACAGAAATAAAATAAAGCAATACAATTAAGTATAAGGAGTTGATAAGTTTGAAAAAAATAAATGATTCTGTCGAAGGACCCTCTCTTGTCATTATGGCTGCGGGGATGGGCAGCCGTTTCGGCGGGCTGAAACAAATTACCCCTGTAGGCCCGTCGGGAGAGATGATAATAGATTATTCTATTTATGATGCCTTGTCCGCGGGATTTAAAACAATCGTCTTTGTTATTAAAAGGGAAATTGAGCAAGCCTTTAAGCAACATATCGGAAACCGCATTGCAAAATACGCGGATGTAAAATATGTATATCAGGAGCTTGACAACCTGCCGGACGGGTTCGTCGTTCCTGAGGGAAGAACAAAGCCGTGGGGAACCGGTCACGCCGTGCTTTCCTGCCGCGGCACGGTTGACGGCTCCTTTGCCGTCATCAATGCGGACGATTATTATGGGCGGGAATGCTACGGTCTGATGTATGATTTCCTGACAACAACCCCATCCGACGACCGCCTGCATTTTGCCATGGCGGGATATATTCTTGAAAACACCCTTACCGAAAACGGTTATGTCTCCCGCGGAGTTTGCGCCGTCGACGATTACGGTATGTTAAAGGATATCGTGGAGCGTGTGCATATCGAATTACGCGACGGACAAGCAATGTTCACCGAGGACGGCGGCAACAGCTGGAGCCGGCTCGCCATGGATTCAATCGTCTCAATGAACTGCTGGGCTTTTCCGGCAGGCACATTGGAGCATTTTGAAACCCTGTTCAGCAACTTTCTGTCTGGGGATATCAACCCTGTTAAATCAGAATTCTATCTGCCCTTTGCGGTTGACAGTCTGCTCAAGGCAAACAAAGCGGATGTCAAGGTTCTGAAAACCGCCGACCGCTGGTTTGGCATGACATATACCCAAGACAGAGATATTGTGATAAATGCAATTCACTCCCTGGTTCAAAAAGGTGTTTATCCCGAAAGACTTTGGAAAAAATAATACCGGTATCAATTGTATGCCCCTTGTTTACGGGGCAGAGAGGACACTCAAGGCATGACCGATTCTATACAATCATTTAATAAACTCAATTTAAGCCCTGAAATTATCAAGGCTGTCAACAAAATGGGCTTTACCAATCCTACGCCGGTTCAAGCAGAGACCATTCCGCTGATGCTTGCGGGGAACGATGTTATTGTCAAAGCCCCCACCGG
Organism: Oscillospiraceae bacterium; assembly: GCA_028683785.1. Lineage (GTDB taxonomy): Bacteria > Bacillota > Clostridia > Oscillospirales > Acutalibacteraceae > Avimonas. The sequence continues at coordinate 987 of JAQUHC010000057.1, read as the reverse complement.
AACAGGCAAAACCTGTGCTTTCGGTATTCCGATTATTGAATGTCTGGACCCCGGAATAACCGATATACAGGCGGTTATTGTTTGCCCGACTCGAGAGCTTTGTATTCAGATTGCTCAGGAGTTCCGCGATCTAACCGCCTTTCGCTCGGATGTTCGCATTGTTTCGGTTTACGGCGGACAACCTATCAACCGTCAGCTGATATCACTTAAGAAAAAGCCTCCCATTGTCGTTGCAACCCCCGGCAGACTGCTGGATCATATTAACCGCGGCACCATCTGGCTGGGGAATGTTTACACCGCCGTTCTGGATGAAGCCGATGAGATGCTTAAAATGGGCTTTATAAAGGATGTGCGGAAAATCCTCAATGCAACTCCCGCCGATACACAGGTTGTCATGTTCAGTGCAACCATTTCGCGTGAGGTTATGGATGTCGCCTGGGAATATCAACATAACGCCCGGGAGATTAATGTTGCTTCGGAAGGTGATAATCGTCCCAAAATCGCCCAATTTTCACTTGTTTCCTCAGGCGAACGCAGAATCAAGGATTTGATCTCTCTGATAAAAGCGCTGGAGCTTGACCGGGTCATGGTTTTCTGCAACATGAAAAACACCGTCCGCCGATTATACGATAAACTCAAGCGGGCGGGCTGCTCGGTCGATTGTCTTCACGGGGATATCCCGCAGCATCAGCGAAACCGCGTTATGGACGGCTTTCGCGACGGCAAATTCAGTGTACTGGTTGCCACCGATGTAGCCGCCCGCGGAATTGATGTTGAGGATGTTGAGGCGGTATTCAACTATGATATACCCGATGAGAACGAATATTATCTTCACAGAATCGGCAGAACAGGCCGCGCAAAACGGCACGGCATCGCCTTTACATTCATGACACCCGATGACCGTTTCAAAATCAGGGATATTATTAAGTACACTCATTCCGAGATACAGGAAATAGTCCTTAATGATGAAGGAAAGCCCTTGATGAA
>JAQUHC010000182.1 GCA_028683785.1 Oscillospiraceae bacterium | reverse complement strand
ATCAGACCGCACGCAGGTGGTAATGCCGTATCACATTTTGTTTGATAAATATGAAGAAGAACGGCTTGGCGGCAGGTCATTTGGCTCCACAAAGTCGGGTATTGCACCTTTTTATTCAGACAAATATGCAAAGATAGGGTTTGAGCTTTGTGAGCTGTTTGACGAGGAATATGCGCTTCAAAAGCTAAAAGGCGTGCTGGAAGTTAAAAATGTGTTGCTGGAACAGCTTTATAATAAGCCGACCTTGGATGCAAATGAGATTTTCGCCGAGCTAATTAAGCAGCGCGACCTGATTGCTCCGTTTGTCGGCGATACATTTCAGTTTTTGCGTTCGGCTGTTGAAGAGGGGAAAAATATACTCTTGGAAGGGCAGCTTGGTGCGCTTAAAGACCCAGATTACGGCATATATCCGATGGTTACTTCATCATCGACGCTTGCCGGATACGGCTCCATCGGCGCAGGACTGCCGCCTTACGAGATTAAGGATATCCTCACGGTTGTAAAAGCGTATTCCAGCGCTGTGGGAGCCGGCGCTTTTGTCAGCGAAATATTCGGTGATGAGGCACAGACGCTGCGTATGAACGGCGGAGATGCGGGCGAATTCGGGGCAACGACCGGTCGTCCCCGCCGGATGGGATGGTTCGATTGTGTTGCATCTCGATACGGTGTTCATGTGCAGGGTGCAACCCATGCGGCGTTAACCGTTATTGATGCACTGAGCTATCTCGATGAAATACCGGTTTGCGTTGGTTATGAGGTGGACGGCAAGGTTATTTACGATTTCCCCACCACCCCGACTTTGCAGCGCTGCAAGCCTGTGCTTGAGGTGTTGCCCGGCTGGAAAACCGATGTCCGGGGTATCACAAAATATGAGGAATTACCGGAAAATTGCCGCAAATATGTAGAGTTTATTGAAAAACAGCTGGGAGTGGATATTACCATGGTGTCCAACGGCCCCGGCAGAAAAGAATTGATTTACAGATAAAAAACCACCCTACTTTATTGCAGAAAGGCTTGGCATCATATGATTCATAACGAAAAGGTATTGGTGTTGGATTTTGGCGGACAGTATAATCAGCTTATTGCGCGGCGGGTGAGGGAAGCAGGGGTATATTCGGTGGTGCTGCCCTATAATACTCCGCTTGAGGAAATCCGCGCCGCAGGTTATAAGGGTATCATATTGACAGGCGACCCCAACAAGGTAAATGATGATGAGTCTTGGCAATATACCGTTGGAATTTTAGAGTTGAGTGTGCCGGTCCTCGGTATATGCTATGGCGCCCGGCTTATGGCGCGGCTCTGCGGCGGCAGGGTGGAGAGTGAGGGTAGGGAACACCTTCCTATTGTCGCTGATATCGATATTGAAAGCAGACTTTTTAAAGGACTTGATAAATATCAGCAATGCAGGATGAGCGATGCCGAATATGTTTCGGATATTCCGGATGGATTTAAAGCAATCGCCACAACCTCAAATTGCTCTTGTGCTGCCATGGAGGATGAAGCACATCGACTTTACGCCGTGCAGTTTCACCCTGAATTGATGCACACCGAAAACGGGATTAAGATGCTCAAAAACTTCCTTTTCGAAATATGCGATTGTCGGGGCGATTGGGAAATGTCGTCCTTTGTCCAAGCCGCGGTTGAGAATATTCGCGGGCAGATTGGCGGCAAACGGGTGCTGTGCGCGCTTTCGGGCGGGGTTGACAGCTCGGTGGCTGCCGTTATGGTGGCAAAGGCGGTGGGGTCGCAGCTAACCTGTATTTTTGTTGATCATGGGCTTCTTCGCAAGAACGAGGGGGACATGGTGCAGAAAATGTTTACCGAAAATTATGATATATACTTTATACGGGTAAACGCTCAAAAGCGTTTTCTGGACAAGCTTGCAGGTGTAACCGACCCAGAGAAAAAGCGGAAGATAATCGGTGAGGAATTTATCCGCGTGTTTGAAGAAGAAGCAAACAAGCTGGGGGAGATAGAATATCTTGTACAGGGCACGATTTATCCCGATATAATAGAAAGCGGAAGCGATAAATCTGCAGTAATTAAAAGCCATCATAATGTCGGCGGACTGCCGGAGCGGATGAATCTGAAACTTTGTGAACCGTTGCGCGATTTATTTAAGGACGAGGTTCGCCGCGCGGGATTGGAGCTTGGGTTGCCGGAGTATATGGTATGGCGGCAGCCTTTTCCCGGCCCTGGTCTGGCTGTGCGATGCATCGGCGCCATTACGGTAGAAAAGCTGGATATTTTGCGGGAAGCCGATGCAATCTTCCGTGAGGAGATTGAGAATGCCGGTCTTGGGCAGGATATCAATCAGTATTTCGCAATAATTACCGATATGCGCTCGGTCGGCATAACCCAAAATGTCCGGACTTATGATTACACCATTGCTCTGCGCGCGGTCAAAACCACCGATTTTATGACGGCCGAATGGGCACGCATTCCGCTGGATGTGCTTGCAAAAGCGTCCAATCGCATTGTAAGCGAGGTCAAGGGCGTAAATAGAATTGTATATGATATAACAAGCAAGCCTCCGGCAACCATAGAGTGGGAGTGATGATGACTGGTTTGGATGTGTCGAAAAACCCAGTATTCATGCGGGTTTGCGGACTTTGCCAAATTGTGCCAATCGCTTTTGCAACGATTTTGCAACGATTTCAGTTGAAAAAAGTTTTTTTCGCCAAAAGGAATAGTAGCAAGTGGCTTACAAGTAAATAATTATTTCTGCATTTATTGGCGGACATTGATCTTATTTAAGATTAGTGTCCGCTTTTTTTGTTGTCTAAATAATGATGGAAAACAGTTTGAGAAATATCATTTTCGATATT
>JAQUHC010000056.1 GCA_028683785.1 Oscillospiraceae bacterium | reverse complement strand
TCTGCTCTATTTTCCAGGGTTCTACTACCCCTATAGATTGTGCAAACATGTTCTCGTAATTTTCAAATCCTTGCATTTTCATCACCGCGATAATTATACCACTTTCACGGAGTTAGGAAAAGAGCCCCCGATTAAACCTCTGTTTCCTCTGTACAAGCTTTTTGTTAGTAAGGTTATTATTTTGTTAAAATGCGGGAATTTTAGGGATGAATTAATCCCATTAAGGCCGCTTTAATTGGGATTTTACGTACAGTGTTTATAGTGAAAAATGCTGTCCTTCGGCTCCCTCTGACGAGGGAGCTGTCGCCCGCGGGCGACTGAGGGAGAGACCGCGCACAAATTGATTAAAAGCATTAAACCACCCAATCACCAAAAAACCCAAGGCAGGCATACCCATAATAATCCTGCTGTTTCGTCCTAAATTGTGCTATTCTCTCCCTCCACCGTTTCACGGTCCCCCTCCCTCGTCAGAGGGAGGCTTAAGACCGCATTAATTGAGATTATACATACAAGTGTTTATTGCTGCCATTCGGCTCCCTCTGACGAGGGAGCTGTCGCCCGCAGGTGACTGAGGGAGAGACCACGCACAAATTGATTGAAAACATCAATTCAACAATTTCTCTAAAACCCGAGGCAAGCACATCCAGCATAATTCTGCTGTTTCGTCCTAGATTGTGCTATTCTCTCCCTCCACCGCGTTGCGGTCCCCCTCCCTCGTCAGAGGGAGGCTTAAGACCGCATTAATTGAGATTATACATACAAGTGTTTATTGCTGCCCTTTGGCTCCCTCTGACGAGGGAGCTGTCGCCCGCAGGCGACTGAGGGAGAGACCTCGCACAAATTGATTGAAAGCATCAAACTACCCAATCACTAAAAAATTCGAGGCAAGCACACCCATCATAATCCTGCTGTTTCGTCCCGGATTGTGCTATTCTCTCCCACCACCATTTCGCGGTCCCCCTCCCTCGTCAGAGGGAGGCTTAAGACCGCATTAATTGAGATTATACATACAAGTGTTTATTGCTATCCTTCGGCTCCCTCGTATCCGTCCCGCTGTCAGTGGTTGTTGGAGTGTATTATATTACCGTTTGTAAACGGTATCATTCGGTAAGCATTATATTCGGCAGTATTATGGTGTCCTGTGCTGCCGCTTTGTTTTGCTCGGCAGCCTTTTTATCCGTCCGCTTAAGAATGAGCTTTCTTACCGCCATTGTCCGAGTGGTAAAAAACAACGGCATAACATAAAAATACGGTATTATAAAAGTGCAGGCGGTAAACCATCCGCTAAAGCCTGTAACCAGCTGGAAGGTATCGGCAACATGTCCTTTCATGATTTTTGATGATTCCCGAAAAATCCTTTTCGGGTATTTTTTATCCCGATTATTTATTACAAGATATGCGGCGGGCAGCTTTCTCAACATGAGTGTTTCACTGAAAAGAAGGCCAGCTAAGAGGAACAAAACCCCGAACAGGGTGCAAAACATCATTATGACATCCGAAGCAGGGGTCATCGAGCCGCCCGCTCTTACCGCTTTAGCAGTGCCTGATGCAATTGCGGCGGGCAGTAAACACACCGACAAATATATAAACCTTCGTATCCGGATGGACAGCCGCCACCGAAGCGCATGGTTATATTTGTTCAGATAATACCTAAAAATTACCCGCACCTTAACCTTCTCGCCCGCGGCAATATTCATATAGAAAGCCAGCCGTCCGAGTAAAAGCGGGGATAAAAGCAGCCAATCCAACAGAAAAATGCCTGCCGTTATAAGCATGTAATACCAATTATTTATCAATTCCGAAGAATGTATCAAGCTTTCGAAACCAAGTCCGCTGAGGCGGAGCACCGTCAGATAGGTAATAGTTACAAATATCCCTGCCGCAACGGTTATGAATTCGACGGCAACCGCTTTCGGCTTATGTCCCTTAAGACGCTGCCGCGCCTGTTGTGCCCTTCTCATTACATCGCCCCTGCCGCAGTATTTACTCAATAGAATTATGCCCCGCAGCCGGGCGGAATATGCCGTTATTACCGGACTAATACTAAATCCAACTATAACTATTCCATAATTATCGCTCATGGCGCGTTCTTGCCCGCAAGAACGCATCGCTCTATTCTGGAATGTTTTAAAATGGATTTAGTATAACAAACGATTATACAAACAACTCTCTGAACAGCTCGGCCGCCTCTTTCGGTGTAAACCCGCCGGGTGAGCGGGCAAAATTTTTGACTCCCTCCCAGCGGGGCATATACCCGTTAATGAGCTCCTCCGTCATATGAACATCATACTTGACAAGTGAATTAAGAACCCGCGTAACCCGCTCCTGCCCTCCGCAAAGCCGATAAAGAGCCCGGGTTGGTTCGGGTAAAAACCGTTCCGCTCTTTTCAGAAATTCCGGCATGAAAACGGCACAAGCCATCCCATGCGGAACATCATAATCCTCGGTGAGGATATAGCCCAGCGGATGCGGAAACGCCGTACCGGTTGCATTAAGCACCATACCTGCCCAAAGGGAGCCGTAATACAGCCGCTCCCGCAACTCGGGAGCGGGCAACCCCTCATTTTCCGCCAGCCATTCAAGCCCATCCATAATCATCGGCAGAGCTTTTTCGCCAAACGAGGCGATTACATCCCCGCATCCGGGGGAAAACCAACCCTCAACAGTATGCGCAAAAGCATCAAGTGCGGTCGAAACGGTGGTGGCGCGGGGTACGCTGTGGGTATATCGCGGATCTGCAAACGCAATGTCGGCATAACAATTAGGGTGAACAACACTTTTCTTTCGTCCGCTTTTGTCCATGGTTATAACCGCCACCGCGCTCACCTCGCTGCCTGTTCCGGCGGTTGTGCCGATCAAAATAAGGGGCAGCGGAGGATGGCGCAGCCTGCCCTGCATAAGGCGTTCACCGGACGAGCCTGTATTGGTTGCCAGCCATGCCGCGGCCTTGGCGGCATCCAAAACCGAACCTCCGCCGATACCGATTATAAAATCCGAATTACAGATATCTGCGGCAGCGGCCGCAGCTTGGCATTGTGATAATAAAGGATTTGCGCTGATTTCCGAGAAGACGGTAAAATCGATTTTTTGGGAATCAAGGGCTTCCCGAACATCGTCAAGCGCGCCGCTCCTGCTCGCCGCCTGCTTGCCTGTAATAATAAGGCAGCGCCGCCCAAGCTCTCCAAAAAGGCTTTTATTTTTCAGAACACACCCCTCGCCGCTTATAACCCGTACCGGCATATAAAGATTAAAATCCATTTTACATCTTCCCTTTCCATCACAGTTTATACCAAAATCAGCCCACTTGTATTTTACCACAAAATAATATATTATAAAGGTCGTATTTATAATGTTTTAGTGTATGTATACAGGAAGGACTTTGATGTTATGAGTTTGAAGGAATGGCTGCTTATGCAAACCCGGGGCGGGGTACATGCCCCCCATTGTAAGCATACCGCCGAATGTGAAACAATCGTGATGCCGCCGCCCGAGCGGGTTATTATAGCAATGTCGCAACATATAGGTGCCCCCTGTACTCCTACCGTCAAGGTTGGGGACACGGTTTTGGTCGGACAGGTGGTTGGGGACAGTGATAAGCCGGTATCCGCCCCTATACACAGCGGCGTTTCGGGCAAGGTTACGGCAATTTCAGAGCTGCTGCTGCCCGACGGGAAAAAAACCGACGCCGTTGTCATTGAAAGCGACGGTGAACAGCGTATACACCAAAGCGTTAAGCCGCCGGTCGTTGAAAGCTATGACGATTTCATAAAGGCGGTGCGGCAGTCAGGATTGGTCGGGCTTGGAGGGGCCGGCTTTCCCACCCATATTAAGCTTCAGCCCAAAGACCTTGACAAGGTTGATACTATTATTATAAATGCCGCCGAATGTGAGCCGTATATAACCTCCGATTACCGCGAATGCATGGAATATCCGCAGGATATCATATCCGGCGCCCTGACGGTTATGGAATATTTAAATGCCGACAGGGTGATTATCGCGGTAGAGCGCAACAAACCCGCCGCCATTACAGAACTGTCAAAGATTGCGGCAGAGGTTACCCGACCGGGGCATGAGGTTTTTGTAAAGTCTCTTCCTGCCCGCTATCCGCAAGGAGCGGAAAAGGTGCTTATCAAGACCTGTACCGGCCGTATTGTGCCGAAGGGCAAACTCCCCGCGGATGTAGGCTGTATCGTTATGAATGTAAACTCCATCGCATTTCTGGCGCGTTACCTGAAAACCGGCATGCCCCTTGTTGATAAGCGCTTGACGGTGGACGGTTCCGCCATATCCCATCCGAAAAATGTGCGTGCCGTTATCGGTACTCCAATCCGTGATGTAATCGAATTCAGCGGCGGAACCAAAAATAAAATCCGCAAGTTGTTGATGGGCGGGCCCATGATGGGGATTGCTTTAATGGATGACGGGCTGCCTGTTTTGAAACAAAACAACGCAATAATTGCCATGACAGAGGACGATGTAACAATAAACGAGCCCTCGGCTTGTATCCGCTGCGGGCGCTGTGTCAAAGCCTGCCCGATGAACCTCGCTCCGCCCACAATCGAAGCGGCATATATGACCGACGACACTGGCTTACAGGAAAAGCTGGGTGTAACGACTTGTATGGAATGCGGCTGCTGTTCTTATGTCTGCCCCGCCTCCCGCCGTATAGTCCAGACCATGCGATTGTCCAAGCAGGCTGTGAGCAAATCAAAATCAAAGTCATAAATGATTTATTTTAGATTTTAAAAATACATTATCTAATTCCAGAAAGGGTGACCGGGTTAATGGAAAACCCATTGGTAATAACATCTTCTCCTCATCTTCATTGCGGCATGTCGACAAAAGGCATAATGTTGGATGTGCTTATCGCGCTCTCCCCCGCTGCTGTTGCATCGGTGCTGCTGTTTGGATGGAGGGCCGCCGCCGTAATAATCGTAAGCGTCGCCTCCTGTGTTACCTCCGAATACCTCAGCCGGATTGTTCTCAAAAGGCCCCAGTCTGTGGGCGACCTGTCGGCGGTTGTGACCGGTGTTTTGCTGGCGTTTAACCTGCCCGTCTCCATCCCGCTTTGGCAGGCTGCCATCGGCGGGGTCGTGGCAATAGTTGTCGTAAAGCAGAAGTTCGGCGGATTGGGATTTAACTTTGTAAATCCCGCGCTTGTCGGCCGTATAGTAATGATGTCAAGCTTTCCTAAAGAGATGGATAACTGGGTTTTACCCCTGCTGGGTTCGGCAGCGGATGCCAAAACCGGGGCTACACCGCTTTATACATTATCTCAAGGCGCGGAGACAACTTACAATCTGAAGGATCTTTTTTTGGGGATACGGCCGGGCTGTTTGGGCGAAACATGTGTACTGGCATTGCTGCTTGGCGGCATTTATCTGGTTATCCGCCGCGTTATATCTCCCACAATACCGCTGGTTTACATAGGTACCGTTTTTATTATGACATGGTTGCTGGGCAGCGACCCGGTTGTTCACATTTTGTCGGGCGGGCTGATGTTGGTCGCGATATTCATGGCAACCGATTATACGACCTCCCCGATAAATACAGCGGGCAGGGTGGTGTTTGCCGTGGGATGCGGTCTGTTGACCGTGCTTATCCGCCGGTTCGGTTCACTGCCCGAGGGAGTGTCATTCTCAGTTGTAATTATGAACATTCTTGTTCCGCTAATAGAGAGGGCAACAAGACCTCTGCCCTTCGGTGAGAAACGGAGGCTTAAACATGAGTGAGAAAAAGAGCGGTATCAACATTAAGGAAATCTTGGTTTCGGCAGCCGCGCTCGCCATTATTTCGGGCGGGGTTACAGCGGCACTTGCAGCCACCAACGCATTGACGAAAGACAGAATTGATGAAAACAACAGAAATAAGGAAACGGATGCCCGTAAGCTTGTTATCCAAGCTGATGAATTTGAAAGGCAATCCTTGACCGATGACGGCGAGGAAATAATCTATTTTGAGGCCATAAAAAACGGTAAATCGGTGGGATATGTGTTCACAACCACCTCAACCGGCAAAAGTGCAGGGCTGGTTGTGATGACCGGTATCTCAACAGACGGCGAGATTACAGGTATCAAGATAACCGGCAATAACGAATCTGCCGGATATGTTGACATGGCGATAAAAACCGATAAAAAAAATAATATAATAGGCCTGCCCGACCGGCTTGTCGGGAAGAAGGCCGAAAAGGAATTCAAGCTGGGGGTTGATGTTGATGCGGTGTCTCAGGCGACAAAAACCTCAAAAGGTATAATTGGCGGGGTCAACAAAGCGATTGAAATCTTTAAATCAATAGCGAAGGAGGGACAGTAACCATGGATATAAAATATCGTGAAGCCTTTACAAAGGGTATTATCAAAGAAAATCCCACCCTCAGGCTGGTTCTCGGAACCTGTCCCACCCTGGCAATCACCACCGCCGCCATAAACGGGCTTGGTATGGGTGCTGCCGCCACCTTTGTGCTTGTCTGTTCGAATATTGTCATTTCATTGATGAGAAAGATGATCCCCGACAAGGTCCGACTGCCCGCCTTTATCGTAATTATCGCCGGATTTACGACGATTGTTCAGATGATTGTCAAGGCATACACCCCCTCGATTGATAAGGCGCTGGGCATTTATCTCCCCCTTATTGTGGTTAACTGTATAATCCTCGGTCGTGCCGAAGCATACGCCAGCAAAAACAGCGTGGGTTTATCGGCGCTCGACGGCCTTGGTATGGGCGCCGGATTTACCGCCGCCCTTATACTCATGGGCGGAATACGGGAATTCCTCGGCAAAGGGACCATATTCAACTGGCCGGATGGGGGCCTCATTCCTCCCATCACCATCTTTGTTTTGCCGGCGGGCGGCTTCTTTGTATTCGGTATTCTGATATGGCTGACCAATCGGCTCTCCGTCAAGCTTGATGATGATGCATCAAGGCGCGAAGCAAGTGCCAATGTCTGCGCCGCCTGCCCGAGCGCGGCTTTATGTCATCAAGGTACAGAAAACTCCATCGCGGGGTTGGCGGATGCCGCTATAACCGAAAAGGAGGCGGACACCAATGAATAATACAGGATTATTTGCCATACTTATCGGCAGCCTGCTGGTCAACAACTTTGTCTTGGCGCAGTTCCTCGGAATATGCCCTTTTTTAGGGGTTTCAAAAAAGCTGGACTCTGCCGTCGGAATGTCTGTAGCCGTAATTTTTGTAATGCTGATGGCAACGGCGGCAACATGGCCGATATATATGTTTGTGCTGGTTCCGGCAGACCTCAAATATCTCCAGACGATTGTGTTTATCCTGATTATCGCCGCCCTTGTTCAACTGGTTGAAATTGTGCTGAAAAGATATGTGCCCCCCCTTTATAAATCCTTGGGCATTTATCTCCCGCTTATAACCACCAACTGCGCGGTACTGGGTGTTGCAATCCTTAACATAGACAATGAATACGGATTTGTGCAATCAATGGTCAACTCATTCGGAGCGGGCTGCGGGTTCCTGCTTGCCATGGTGATGTTTGCGGGCGTGCGGGAACGACTTGAGGTTGCGGAAATTCCCAAAAGCTTAAAGGGATTGCCAATCACCCTCATCGCCGCCTCCCTTGTTTCAGTGTCCTTTATCGGCTTTCAAGGGCTTTTCGGTCTATAATAATTACCTTATCAAAGGAATGATATCAACATGACTGCTATACTAACGGCTGTGGGCATTCTTGCCGCGCTCGGCCTTGGTTCTGGGTTAATACTTGCGGTGGCATCGGCAGTAATGGCGGTGCCGCGAGATGAAAAGGCGGAGCTTCTCAGGGGAGCCCTGCCGGGGGTTAACTGCGGCGCCTGCGGCTTCTCGGGCTGTGACGGATATGCCGAGGCTATGGCGCATGACGGCGCAAAGGTGGGGTTATGCTCTCCCGGAGGTGCCGAAACCGCCGAAAAAACCGCCGAAATACTTGGTGTTAAAAACAGCGGCGTGAATAAAATAACGGCACTTGTGCGCTGCGGCGGTTGCGAGGAGCACACCACACGCAAGCTGGAATATCGGGGACATCCGACCTGTGCCGCCGCCAATCAGTTTTACGGCGGGGACCTTTCCTGTAACTATGGATGCCTGGGCTACGGCGATTGCGCCAACGCCTGCGAATACGGGGCGATAACTATTGAAGACGGGCTTGCCCGTATAGACCGCTCCCTTTGCACCGGGTGCACAAAATGCACCGCCGCCTGTCCCAAATCCTTGATTATTATGGCTCAGGACGGTGCCCGTGGGGTTGTCCGCTGTATGAATCGGGATAAGGGCGGAGTAACCCGCAAGGTATGCAGCGTTGGCTGTATCGGGTGTATGAAGTGTACAAAGGTTTGCGAGTACGATGCGATTCATGTCAATAATTTCTTGGCAGAGATAGATTTTGAAAAGTGTGTCGGCTGCGGAGCATGTGCAGATAATTGCCCCGTGGATTGTATTACGATTTTCGGATATAACACAAATCTCAAATAAAAGCGGCTAAAATAGATTTAAAAAAGGCTGACACACAAATCAGCCTCGAAAACCAGTAGGGGCGGATTCCATATCCGCCCGTTTTCGTCGGATTCCATATCCGCCCGTTCAACAATAACGATTGCGTGAAAATGGTTTGGCATGATAACATATCGCGGATATGACAACATATCGCGGATATGATAACATATTGCAAGCACATAATGTGCGTATGTTGTTTCATTGTTCGGTTAAATACCGATGCAAATCATTCGGGAGGATATGGAATCCTCCCCTACAACGCTACCAAATCATTCGGGAGGATATGGAATCCTCCCCTACAATGCTGCCAAATCATTCGGGAGGATATGGAATCCTCCCCTACAACGCTGCCAAATCATTCGGGAGGATATGGAATCCTCCCCTACAACGCTGCCAATCATTCGGGAGGATATGGAATCCTCCCCTACAATGCTGCCAAATCATTCGGGAGGATATGGAATCCTCCCCTACAACGCTGCAAATCATTCGGGAGGATATGGAATCCTCCCCTACAATGCTGCAAATCATTCGGGAGGATATGGAATCCTCCCCTACAACGCCACCAAATGAAATTCCATGCCTATAAATAATAAAAAATTTAATTTGTTTTTTGATAGAACCCCTGTATTGTTTAATTATCATCTACAATGTAGCGGCGCACCTGTGTGTGCGCCGCTTTTCAACAATTTATGCCGTTTATGCCGGTGTCTTCTTCATAAATTTTTACCGACTGTTTTATCAGGGGTTATACTAATCTCAAATAAAAGCTACGATAAAATTATCGTTCAGAACGCGTTCTTCCTAAAGAACGCATCACTCCATTTTATCGGCTTTTATAATTGAGATTAGTATTAGTATTACTATCGTTTGTCAAATCACCGTTGCCGTCAACCGGGATGGCTTCCCCCAGATATGTGGGCTTGGGCTTAAAAAGGGAGGTTGCAAAATCCTTACAGCGTGCCATCACTTCACGCGCGTTATAGTATGCCTGCCCTGAATAAGACTGTAAATCCGAGGATACTCCATAAGCGTCCAACCCCAGGGAGCGGGCAACATAAAGGGCGCGATACAGATGATATTCCTGGGTAACAAGAATAACCTTTTTGGCCTTAAAAACCTCTTTGGCGCGGTACAGGCTTTCATATGTGGAAAATCCGGCGTGATCCATGAAAATATTTTCTGACGGAATATCATAATCCCTGGCAAACTGCTTCATGGCGTTTACCTCGTCATATTCTTCCCGCCCGTGGTCGCCGCTCATCAACATTCGATCCGACGCGCCCGCGTCGTACAGCTCTACCGCTCTGCTCAGCCTGTCGGCCAACATGGGGCTGGGTGATCCATCAAGATTTAATCCGGCGCCAAACACCAGAATGCAGTCCGCGTCATGCTTGGCGGCCTTATCTACCGGGATTATTCTATCCTTGACAGAGGATTTTACATAGGCATTCACAATGAACGGAGAGGAAGCCATTAATATTAACACCAATCCCACCGCAAGCAGCCTCTTCTTTTTCTTTGATAGTTTCTTCTTAGAATTTACCTTTTCCGGCTCTTCATTCGGGAGCTTTTTTGATTTCATAAGCACACCATCCTTAATCTTTACTGAAGCGCCTTATAATATTACTATCAGTATAATTATTTATTATTATACTGATAGTTCAACCTTTGCGCCTATCATTTCCTTATGACGCTCAAGAACCGGAGCAACCCGCTCGGTCAGAAATTCGGTTGTCTGTTCGGGTGCGCGCCCCACATACCGAGAGGGCTCCAGAATATTCTCAAGCTGCTCGGGAGTAATGCCAAAGGCGGGGTCGGCTGCAATCCTTTCCAGCAGATCATTTTCGCCGTCCCCCTGTTTAATCCGCCGTGCCGCCTCCATGGAATGGAGGCGTATACGCTCGTGGAGCTCCTGACGGTCTCCCCCCCTCTTGACACAATCCATCATAATATTTTCGGTCGCCATAAAGGGCAGCTCCATTCGCAGGTTGCGGTCAATGACGGCGGTGTTCACAACCAGCCCATCCACCACATTGATTACCAGTGACAAAATACCGTCCACTGCAAGGAAGGCTTCGGCAACGCTTATCCGCTTGTTGGCGCTGTCATCCAGCGTTCTTTCAAACCACTGGACTGATGCAGTCATGGCAGGGTTGAGAGAATCGGCAATGACATACCGCGAAAGCGCGGCGATCCGTTCGCTTCGCATGGGATTTCTTTTATACGCCATTGCGGAAGACCCTATCTGGCTTTTTTCAAACGGCTCCTCAATTTCCTTAAGATGCTGAAGCAGGCGGATATCATTTGAGAATTTGGCGGCGCTTTGCGCTATGCCCGACAGGGTGGACAAAATCACCCAGTCCAGTTTTCTCGGATATGTCTGCCCCGAAACCGCAAAGCAATCTGCATATCCCATTTTCTCGGCGATTTTGCGGTCAAGCAACCTACACTTTTCATGGTCGCCCTCAAAAAGCTCTAAAAAGCTTGCCTGTGTTCCGGTTGTTCCCTTTGAACCCAGCAGTTTGGCATTGTCAAGCCGATATTCAATCTCTTCAATATCCATTAAAAACTCCTGTATCCACAGGGTGGCTCGTTTGCCGACGGTCGTGGGCTGGGCGGGCTGAAAATGGGTAAACCCAAGGGTGGGCATCCCTTTATAACGGTGGGCGAATTCGGAAAGCAGAGATACAGCGCTAACAAGCTTGCTCAGAACCAGCCGCAATGCATCGTACATGATTATCAGATCGGTGTTATCCCCGACATAACAGCTGGTTGCCCCAAGGTGGATGATTCCGCGGGCGGTCGGACATTGCTGACCGTACGCATAAACATGCGCCATAACATCATGCCGCACTTCCTTCTCACGCGCCGCGGCAACCTCATAATTGATATCCTCAGCGTGTGCCTTAAGCTCGGCAATCTGCTCCTGGGTGATGGGCAGCCCAAGCTCCCGCTCGGTTTCGGCAAGCGCAATCCAAAGCTTCCGCCAGGTCTTGAATTTATTATCCGCTGAAAAAAGATACTGCATTTCATCCCCGGCATACCGTGATGAAAATGGGGATTCATATTTATCGGACATTATTATAATCATTCCTTTTTTATCGACTTCGCATATGTGCGTATAACATCATAACAACATTCTACATTGTTTTTGCCGTTCAGGCAAGACTAATAAAAATATAATATATACGGAATTGCACTTCGGGGGGGGAAATGTTATACTGATACTAAATCCAACTATAACTATTCCATAATTATCGCTCATGGCGCGTTCTTCCTATACTAATTTAATTTAAATTAGTATTATACTTATTTAATTTATAAACATAGATAATATCCTCGTCCGTTG
>JAQUHC010000002.1 GCA_028683785.1 Oscillospiraceae bacterium | reverse complement strand
GGAGTAATTGTCTGGCCTTCGGTCCGAATCAAGGCGGTTACAGAATCATCCACATCGTATATCTCATTGGGATCAGGAGGCCCTGCCCACATATCCGTATAGGTGTAGTTCTTAATATCCTTACCCAGCTTGCAGAACGCCTCACCTGAGACTGATTGGGGCATAGGATCTGAGCAGCAATACATGACGATATCAAGAAAATGTACACCCCAATCAATTAAGGCCCCTCCGCCTGCAATGGCTTTCGTCGTAAATGCACCGCCCAATCCGGGAATCGACCGATGGGATCGGAAACTTATGTATACATGATAAACTTCTCCAAGCTCACCATTATCAATCATGTCTTTTATTTTATTAACAGCCGTATTGAATCGATTGCAAACTCCAATATTTAAGATCCTACCTGTTTCATGACGGATTTTCTGCATATCCAAAGCTTCTGAATAAATACGGGCAGCGGGCTTTTCACAAAGAACATCCTTTCCTGCCCTCAGAAAATCTATCGCAATTTGTGAATGTACATTGTTGGGAGTACAAACAGATACCGCATGAACATCATCATTGTGAAGTATCTCTTTATAATCATAGATCGCCTTTCCAACGCCGTAACGCTTGACGGCTTCCTCGGCCCGTTCAGGAATAATATCGCAAAAATAGACAATTTCAGCATTCGGGTTTTTTAAGTAGGCTGGTATATGCGCGTTGTTGGCAATTGTTCCACATCCAATAACAGCAATTGAAATTTTTTTCATTAAAAAGACCTCCTTTTTATCTATGTTTTACAATCTGATTATAGCGATAGATTGGTTATAATACAATGGTAATTATTTGGGTGTATATCGTCTCAATTTGTGTTTTGTAATCGTTTCTTTATGTTTTACATTTTTTATATTATAAAGCCAGGAAATAAATATTCATTTTTTGTACATGATAACATCTATTTAGTGTAAATTTATTAGATAATATTTACATCGCAATCACTGTCATATAAAAATTTGTTATCTCCGCTTATAAATTACTAACACAAAAACAGACTTCAATCAGATCGGTCGTGACACAGTAAAAGAGGTTGTCCCAGTTTGCATATGAATATGCCTTACTGTGGTGAAACATTCCCTATGCTTTAGGCGGCTTCCAGCCGCATATCCTACCTTCCGGGTTTCAGCCGGTAGTAGTTCAGTTTGTACTACATGACCTTCCCCAATGCACCACCTAGAGTGTTAAAAATATGATAAAATAACAAAACCAAGGGGCTGATGACACGCCAGAGAATGGGCTTGAATTAGATGACGTTTATGCCCAGGAGAAAAAGAACTTGAAAAGCCACCATAAGAAGGTATAATAAAAGTGGATGGCTGTTTGTTAATTAAAGTCATTAGGAAAACACGAAGGGATGTATTTTTATGCAAAGAGCAGACCATAAGGGCTTTTATGAATATTTAGAAGCAAATTCTGCAAAGCTTTTTACAGTTGTTTTGCTGCCTAATAGTTCTGAGAAGTTTCCTGTTGTTATTATACGAACTCCTTATGTAGATGAACTTGAAAATGCGGATGAAAATAAAATAGTTTTTCAATATATGGCCGAGTACAATGAATGGCTGAAAAATAATTATGCTGTTGTTATTCAACATTGCAGAGGCAGAGGAAAAAGCGGTGGAGATTGCATACCTTATATAAACGAGCGCACTGACGGCGTTTTACTCCAAAATTGGATTAGAAATCAAGATTTTTATTCCGGCGAAATATTTTTAAAAGGCGCAAGTTATTTAACTGCGGTTCATTATGTAACAGCACCTTTTGGCGAGGATATTAAAGGTGCTGTTTTTGGCATTAAAGATTGTGAAAGATATAATATTTGCTATCGTAACGGTGTCATGAAAATCGGTTTGCATGCCAGCTGGTATGTGGGAATGTATAAAGCCAAATCGCATTTGAAGAAAAATTTTGTCGGTGCCAAGTCTTTTGAAATTTTACCTTTATCCAAATTCTCTGAAATGGTTTTTGGCGAAAAAGCAGAAGATTTTAATGAAATGATAAAACATCCGTTAAAAAGCGATCCTTTTTGGAATACACTATGGGGTGGAAATGATGCCAGAGATGCTGTAAAGAGCGCAAAGTTTCCGATTTTGCTTACTACAGGGTTTTATGATGTATTCACCGGTGGAGTTTTTGATATGTGGAACAATATGGATGAAGCTTCAAGAAAGTTGTCTGCTTTGGTTGTTTCACCGTATGACCACAATGACGATACACAATCTATTGTTTTTCCAAATGGCAAGAGAACGGAACAATTCGGCGATAATTATGAAATAAAATGGTTTAACTATATTAGAGGTCGAGAAGAAAAATGTCCTTTTGTGCAGGGGAAAGTAACATATTATAATTTGTTTGATAACAAATGGAAGATAGATTACTTTAAGCATTCTAATGAAGAAAAATTGCTTTTCGGAGAAGAAACTTATGAATTTGTGTATAATCCGTACGCACCACCCAAATTCAACGGCGGTTTATCCTGTAATTTTGGTGGAGCACAGTTTCAAGACAAACCGAATTCTCGCTATGATATTATCAGTGTTTACAGTGCGCCTTTCGAGGAGGAAACGCAGGTTAAGGGCAAAATGCTTGCAAAGTTATGTGTCAAATCGGATTGTGAAGATACGGGATTTTATGTGAGGTTAAGTATAACAAAAGATGATAAAGATTACGGCCTGAGAGACGATATAACTTCGCTTTGTTTTCAGCATCCGGATTATGTACCGAATAGTGAGGTTATGCTTGATTTTAGTTTTGATGAACATTCCTTTCTTATAAAAAAGGGCGAGAGAATACGAATGGATATTTCTTCTGCAGATGCGGAACATTATGTCAGACACACCAATATGAAGGGATTATTCAGTGAACAAGAAACAGCTAAAATTGCTCATAATTCCATAAATCTGAAAAAGTCATATGTTATATTGCCTACCGAGAAAACGTAATTCCTTGCACGAAAAGATAGTATTGATGAGTTGAATAATGGATTAAAAACGAAATTTCACAAATCGAAGCATATTTGGAAAGTATATGGACAGAAATCCCCCCATATATGACTCCCTTACTATACGGTTAATAAGGCCAGTAAGGCTGAACTGACGGTAACCGGCGTCAATACCATAACCTTCGGCAATGCGTATACTTCCTCCGCATCCGGCGGCACAACGGGCCATACCGTGACCTATGACATTGTCGGAGGAACGGGGGAGTGAACCTTTGCAGGCAATGTGCTAACCGTTACCAAGGCAGAAACCATTATATATACGGCAAAAACACCGCAGCAATCAGCTCAAGCGGTACAGTAGACGGTGTAATCAGCGGTGATACCGTATTGCTACGATTAACGGGGAGTTGCTTTAGGTCACCTCTAAAAACCCCTTCCGGCGTATTCCGGCATAATTTCCGCCGGACGGCGTCAAGCCTCCTTGTAAGGCTGAAAGCCTTGCTTCGTCGGCTTTCCTTGTCCGACAAAAATTCAGCTCGGAATCCGTTCAAAACGGGTTATTAGAGGTAACCTTTAGATATATAGGCACACTTTGCAAGACTTTTAATTGTGTCGGTGGGATACTCCTTATCTCGGCTCAGATGAAAATAACACTCGACGAGCTTGAAACCCAGCTCGTCGTCCGAGTAATATTGCTTTTGCTAGTCTTTATTCAATTAATCACCCTACCTTTCACAAAGAAAGCTTTTGATACTAATTTAATTTATAAACATAGATAATATCCACGTCCGTTGTATATCTTCTTATTATGATATTTCTATATATTTATTTTAAATTAGTATGAAATACAAATGTGCGGATTTGAATACGTGTGTCCAAGCCGGTAGATCAATGTTTTTATCAAGTCCGTTATGAACACCCGCACCAAGAAAAGAGACTGAAATTGATACAATTTCAGTCTCTTTTCAATTAAATCCGTCCTTTCGGACGGGTGAAATCATCCTTGACGATGAAATCTGCTCCGCAGATGAAATCGCCTACGGCGATGAAGGACGGATTTGATTTCACCTTTGAGCGAAGCGAAAAGATTTCATCCGAGCTTGCTCCTCAGTCGGGTCAGCTGCTTTAACGCAAAGATACTGTAAAACGAAGTCGGATGAGGCTGGTATTCTTTTGAATAAAGATAGTCCGCAATGGCTTTGGCATCCAGCTTATCCGTTTTGTTCGGCGCAGTGGTCGGTGAGGATGAACAGATCGTGCTTGTACTTTGAGACGTCGATACCCACGTAATTCATTGGCAGTCCTCCAAAATGTTTTTCGGCACTGTTTGTTTGCCACAGGTCTCCTGCCAATGTATTCACGTAAATGAAACGTCTGATGAGCTTTCGCTCGTTGCGTTAACTAACTGATCAACAATTCAGACAGGAGCCTGCGGTTTGAGCCACCTCATAACGGTCAACGCCGTATTTATTATGTACAAATCCGCAGTGCCACATCTATTATACCAAGCGGGCAGCTAACCCCGCTGATACAATCCAATCTTGCGAGGTGTATAGAGAAGGCAAGAAAACCAATGAAGTCAATATTTATATAGGTTCGATTTGCCGAAAACCATCCACTTTACGAATTCTAAACGGCCGTATGTATATTATGCAGTATATCAAGCTCTATAGTCATTGCTCCGCAAATCATTGTGCAATCTAGTCTAAAGGCGCATTGGCTATGTCAGCCAATGCGCCACTTGTTTTTAATAATTTGGTGTCCAATCGTTATGCGTACTGCCTGTATATTCCGATGGATTTGTCGTGCTGGTTGTATTCAAAGATGTGCTTGATTCGGATGTAGCACTGGATGTAACACCGGATTTAGCACTAGATGTAACCCGCGAAGATGTAGTCGCAGCCTTGGAAGAGCTTATGCTCGTCGAGAGGGAAGAGCCGCCATTGCTTGTTGTTTCAGTTTCGCCATCCCACGCATCATTCCATTCGGCGCTGTTTTTCTCGGTGGGCTCTACCAAAGCCGTTGTTGAAATGGCTTCGGTAGAGCTGCTTGTATCAGTTTGGCTACTGCCCGACAGCGGCGTTCTTTTACAGCCGGCCAAAATCAGAGCCAGTATACATACAACGATTGCTGTAACTTTTACTCGTATCATTACCACTCACTATCCCAACTTGTGCCATCTTCGGCAGAGGGCTCGCTTAATGTCATTATATTTGAATCGATCATAAATCGGTCAATGCTTATTTCCGGGAATTGATATGGCTTTTTCTCAAATAAATGTTATTATAAAGATAAAGGAAATGAAAGGACGTAAGGAAATAAATGAAAATAACCTTTATGGGGGCCGGCAGCACCGTTTTTGCAAGAAATGTTTTAGGGGACTGTATGTGTACCGAGGCGCTTTGTGAATCCGAAATCGCGCTTTATGATATTGACGCGATGCGGTTAAAAGAAAGCGAGAACATGCTGGGTTCGATTAATGCCAACTGTAACAATGGCAGGGCGGCTATCAAAACATATCTTGGTATCGAAAACCGCAAAGAAGCGCTGAAAGGCGCCGATTTCGTCGTAAATGCTATTCAGGTGGGCGGATATGACCCTTGTACAATCATTGATTTTGAAATTCCCAAGAAATACAGTCTGCGCCAGACCATAGGGGACACGCTCGGAATTGGAGGCATTATGCGTGCACTGCGCACAATACCCGTAATGGAGTCTTTTGCTCGGGACATGGAAGAGGTTTGTCCGAACGCCTTGTTTTTAAACTATACCAACCCGATGGCAATGCTGTCCGGTTTTATGCAACGCTACACCGGGGTTCGGACTATCGGATTGTGCCACAGTGTGCAGATTTGCTCCAAAGGCTTGTTGGAGGGGCTTGGTATGGAGGATAAACTGGATGGCCGGCACGAACTGATTGCAGGAATAAACCATATGGCATGGCTGTTGGATATCCGCGATAAGGACGGCAATGACCTTTACCCTGAAATAAGGGAAAGAGCGAAAGAGAAAAATGCCTCAGAAAAGCACTATGATATGGTGCGATACGATTATATCGACAAGTTGGGTTATTATTGTACGGAATCCAGCGAGCATAATTCGGAATACAACATGTTCTATATTAAATCAAAATATCCCGAACAGATTGAAAAATTCAATATTCCATTGGATGAATATCCGCGGAGATGTATAAATCAAATTGAAGACTGGGCAAAAACGAGAGACTCGTTAGTTAATAATTCTGATTTGACTCATGAAAGAACGATTGAATATGCATCCTATATTATGGAAGCAGTGGTCACAAATAAACCGTACAAAATCGGCGGCAATGTACTGAATAAAGGCGGTTTAATCGAGAACCTGCCTCAGGATGCCTGCGTCGAGGTTCCATGTCTTGTGGACGGCAGCGGCGTCATGCCTTGCCATGTCGGTCGTCTTCCGGTTCAACTTGCGGCGATGAATATGACGAATATCAATGTACAGCTGTTGACGATTGAAGCCGCTTTTACGCAAAAACGGGAACACATTTATCACGCGGCCATGCTTGATCCGCATACGGCGAGCGAGCTTTCCATCGACGATATTATTAAGATGGTTGACGAATTAATTGATGCACATCGAAACTGGCTACCGAAATACAATTGAAGATGCGACAGACATTAAAGATTATTCCATCAAAAGTCTCCGCCATGTTTTGGAAAACGGAATACACCAAGGCGTATTCCGGGAAGATTTAGATGTTGAAGAAACTATTCTTTCGATGAATATGTTCGTGTTTTCTTATTTTGCCAATATTTATACCATGTCAAAAATAATGCATTGCAATTATTTCGAGCCGGAAAGAATTTTAAAACGCGCCGATTATCTGACGGATTTACTGCTGAATTCAATTAAAAAAACTTGAAAAGTCAAACTGAACAGAAAAAACGACCTCCCACTTTTGACTTTCTTCTGTCTATAAATTACGGATCCTTGTTAAAACTTCAAACAGGATTACCAGATAGAAGCAGAGAAAAGGTAGGAGGTCAAAACCATGTTCTAGATTAGGAAACCATGCTATGATGAGTTAAAAAGCAAAGGGGTGCACCAATAAATTATGCACACCAGCGCAAGGCGAGCAGGAACGAAATACTGACCCTTGACCACAGTAACACAAGCTCCATGGAATGGAGCTTGAGGTTACTATGGCTTATTAGCTTTGCGTTGTGGTCATAGTGCTCGTAAGCGAACAGCAACACCGCATACTATTTTTTTGTGCCAATGCCAACTCTGCTTTCAGCTCGTCGGTTTGGTCGGCGGTTTGAATGCCGCAATCATTAAGAAAACCAATAAGCATCACTTTATGTTTTAGCACTTTCGAAGTGTGGGGCACATCGTGCCGCCAGTATTTCTGTAGATTCGCAAGTCGTTCCGCATGTGTAGGGAGGAAAACCTTTAAAGTATTTATTCATCTATTTCCGGAATACGTTTGATAGCCGGGTCGGTAAAAATATCATATTCATCAAAGCTCTGGGTGCTGAATTCGGATACAACCGCGCCCTCATTCCCCGCTTGAAACCAATGCTTGGTATTTGGATAAAGTGTATATTGTTCACCGGGATGAAGAACAATTTCATGCCATACCGTATAAACCCCTTTTGGTGGCTGCGCTTGCGGTTTCTCAGCAGGTTCCCCGTCTACATAAAGATATACAACACCATAACGGCAACGGAATGTTTCCTGTTTACCTGCATAATTATCGAAAGGAGCGTGGATATGCTCAGGACATGTCTGCCGTGGGAACAACACCATTTCCTTCGCACAGCAGCGTTCGGTGTTTATATAGGTTACGATTTCGAGACCGGAGTTTTCCAGATCACCCAATCCAAAATCCGCCACTTCAAGATTTTCCTTTTCTTTTTCTGTCAGTACAATATGCGCTTTGTCATACATTTCCAAAGCCCTTTTCTTAGCACCTTCATAAGTTTCTTTTAACATTTTATTATCTCCTCTATAATGAATGTGTTTCCATAAAGTGTAATGTCTCAGCAATTGATTTAATGCCGGTGGATGCGCCGATTTCCATGATGCAATGCGTTCCCACCGCGTTGGCAAAGGCACCGCTTTTTATATAATCCCAGCCCTGAGTCAGCCCGGTGATAAACCCTGCGCAGAATGCATCCCCTGCTCCGGTCGTGTCTACCGGTTTGATTGATTTGTATGTCGGTAAAATCGTCCGGGCAGCTCCGGCAGGGCAAATCATCGCCCCTTCCTTGCCAAGCTTAATAATGAGGTTTTTGACATCCATTTCAAACAACCTGTCTGCAATCTTATTCGGATCGGTTTGACCGGTCAATTTGGAAGCCTCCTCTACGCTGGGCATAAACAAATCCAGAAAGGGAAGTGAATCAATCACCTTGGGCAGCCATATATCCTGAAAGTCCCATGCTGTGTCCATGATGGTATATTTACCCTTTGCCTGTGCCTCCTTTAAGAACTCTGCGCAAGGTTTGCCGTCAAAGGCTGTCAGAAGCATTGCCCCCGCCACAAACACGATATCGCATTCATCCACAAGCTGGGCCGGTATATCTTTTTTTTCAAAAGCAGAGGTTGAACCCGGATTGTATAAAAAGCTTCGCTCGCCGACTGAGTTAATACATGCAATAGATGCTGTTGTGGATACGCTGTCATCCTGTACTATGCCGCGGATGTCCACCCCATTATTCTTCGCGCTTGTCATAACAAAATTACCGAAATTATCATCGCCTACCTTACAGGATAATATAACCGTCACGCCCAACTTTGCTAAATCAATTGCAGCATTTGCAGCGCAACCGCCGACATGCGTAGAAACTGAATCCACCGCGCGAAGTATACCGGGTTCCGGAATACTATCCGCAGGTGTAACAATAACATCAGTGGTTACACTCCCAATACACAATACCTTTTTCAATCTGATTACCTCCGACTATTATTCTTTTTAAAGATTTTACTTTAGAATTATCTGTATTTTGCGGTCGTATCGTCACGCTTTTTAGGCTTTCTAATAAAGTATCCTGCACAGCCGTCCGCTACCAAAAACACGATAATAATTATTATATATAATAGCACACTTCTACCGGATTTGGAATAGTAATCGGTTATTGATTTAGAGGTTTTACCATAATTATTTGTATTTATAATTTCAAAAGAGCCGGTCTGTGCCGTCTTTGAATTAACAGTAGTTATTACTTGGGGTTCTTATAAAATCGCTTCCTTTTCTGCGGCTTCTAATCAAATTAATGTTTATTAATCATATTTGCGATTTTGTATTGACGTTTTTCGTTATTAATTTATAATATTAATAAGATGATTACAACAAAGGATTAGATTGGCATAAAATCATTTAGCCTAAGGTGTTGATTATAATGTATCAAAATCAAACAAAATACATCGGAAATCTCGCTCAGCTGTTCGGAGTGAAGGAATATACCCTGTCCGGCGGGCGTCAGAATGGGGTTTCAGCTGTTGACATATCCTGTGGAAATGGCTTGGACTTAACTGTTATTGCCGATCGGTGCATGGATATATATCAGCTGAAATTTAAAGGAATCAATCTCAACTATCTTTCATCTACCGGTATCGTTGCGCCTACATATTATGAAAGTGAGGGCGCCAACTGGATGCGCAGCTTTTTCGGCGGCTTTTTAACCACCTGTGGCTTAACCACGATAGGTACAGGTTCGGTAGATGACGGAGAAGCTCTAGGTATTCACGGACGTATCGGAAACATTCCGGCAGAGCATTTTTCGACCGACATTTCCATGGTTGACGGTAATCCGCAGGTTAAGCTGAAAGGAATTATGAATGAATCCGTCATGTTTGGAAGCTGTCTTTCTCTAACGCGGGAAATCACCTGCAATTATAACAGCAATATCATTTTCTTAACCGATACCGTAGTAAATACCGGTTATCGTTCCGCTCCGCACATGATTCTGTATCATTTTAATATAGGCTACCCGCTGCTTAGTGAATCTGCATCCCTGCATATTCCTACCAGTGCGGTTACGCCCCGGGATGAATATGCTGCAAATATGCAATCCCGTCGGAATATCATTGACCCTCCTCAGCCTGATGCAAGGGAAAGCTGCTTTTACCACGACATGGAAAGTGACGAAAAAGGGATTGTCAGTGTCGGGGTTGATAATCCTTCTGAAAACATCGGAATTCGCATCAGATATGATAAGCACGCGCTACCGTATTTTGTACAGTGGCGTATGCTCGGAGAGGGCGAGTATGTGACCGGGCTTGAACCTGCAAACGCACCGATTGACGGGCGGGATAAGGCGCGTTCGCAAGGTTGTCTCCCGTTTATTAACCCCGGTGAGAAAAGGATTTATCGTTTCGAAATTGAAGCATATACATTATAATATAATGGGTGAGCTTTAGGCTGTTATACAAAGTAAAATCAGAAAGCGGACTGTTCGCAATTAACTCATTTTATCCCTGTTTTTCTTGAATTTTCGAGTGAAAATAATTTTACCAATGTTTACTTGACAGACACCAATGCAAATCTTTAGTTAATAATTCCGCGGAAATTTCCTATAGTCTTGTTGTATTATCGGTGTTTAGATTACATAATTATACTAATCTCAATTATAAAAGCCGATAAAATGGAGTGATGCGTTCCTAATACTAATTTAAATTAAATTAGTATAAGAAGAACGCGTTCTGAACGATAATTTTATCGTCGCTTTTATTTGAGATTAGTATTACAACCAAAAAAGGCCGGAGTAACAATACTGTTTCCCCGGCCTTTTTGATGTTTTCGAGGCTGATTTAAGCGTCAGCCCTTTTTCATTCTTATACTAATTTAAAATAAATATATAGAAATATCATAATAAGAAGATGTTCAACGGACTTGGATATTATCTACATTTATAAATTAAATTAGTATCAGCCCTATAATTATACATTTATTAAGAAGGCACCGGCATAAACGGCGTAAATTGTTTAAAACAGGCGCACACACAGGTGCGCCGCTACATTGTCGAGGGGAATTAAACAATTCAGGGGTTCTATCACAAAACAAAGGTTTTTCTATTATGATTATTGGCATAAAATTTCATTTTGTTGCGTTGTAGGGGAGGATTCTATATCCTCCCGAATGATTTGCACCGACATTTAACCGAATAATGAAAGAATATCTACAATCTGTTGTTCTGCCAACCCCTTTTCACACAATCGTTATTGCTGAACGGGCGGATATGGAATCCGCCCCTACGGTTCTTTGTTGTTTTATAGGCTGATTTATGCGCCAGCCCTAAAATTATACATTTATTAAGAAGGCACCGGCATAAACGGTGTAAATTGTTTAAAACAGGCGCACACACAGGTGCGCCGCTACATTGTAGATGATAATTAAACAATTCAGGGGTTCTATCACAAAACAAAGGTTTTTCTATTATGATTATAGGTATAAAATTTTATTTGGTGGCGTTGTAGGAGAGGATTCCATATCCTCCCGAATGATTTGCACCGGCATTTAACCGATCAATAGAATAATATCCGCAATCTGTTGTTATGCCAAACCATTTTCACACAATCGTTATTGCTGAACGGGCGGATATGGAATCCGCCCCTACGGTTCTTTGTTGTTTTATAGGCCGATTTGTGCGCCTGCCCCCTTGTTTTTTTAAATCAATACCTTCTGATATGTAAGCCTTGGTAATCAGCCGCGATTAATACTTATACTAATTTAAAATAAATATATAGAAATATCATAATAAGAAGATATACAACGGACATGGATATTATCTATGTTTATAAATTAAATTAGTATTATGACCATCCTTTCGCAGTGAAAAGTTTGAAAAATTTATTTTTCAAACTATGTACCATGGAGTGATTCACTTATTGGTCTGATACTATCAGTTTTGGCACATACCCATTATACTAATATCCGACTAAAATCTTAACAACTTTCCGGTCTTTTTTGCGCCGGGCTTCGTTCTCCTCCTTGCCGGGCGCCAGCCCGCCTGCGTCGTCGGCCTTGCCCGACACAAAAAATCCTCGGAAACTTTATCAATCTTTTAGTCGGATATTAGTATTATGCATAGATAGTGGTTCGCTTCGCGAAGAACATGGTCGCCCAGCAGCGGTATTATTATAGACTGTATCTTACACTCCAATATGCCTTTTGTACCGCTTGCTTTAAAGTCCCGCAGCCTTTCAGTTCCCTGACGGCTGTCTGCGGTAACTCCCGCCAAATCCATCGTCTGCTTAGTAGCGTTTTCCGCTTCTGCGGTTAAAGCGTCGAACTCTCTGCCAAACATACTCGCCGCCTCGATAAGCGTCTCTTCCGATGGGTCAAGCAGTCCGGCAATAAACTTTGCGTGTTCTGCCATTTGGCGGTTCCAGAATACTTCCTGACTTAAAAGATCCTCGGGTCTTGTTATACTTTCTCTGTGTATAAGCTTTACGAGCATTTCCATGAAGTGCCTTGCTTCCCTCAGTATATGCTCTATCAGCAGGGGATAATTCACCGTAAACATTTTACATGACCGAACGCTTTGGAGCAGCCGTTCTTTAAATGTAGCCAGTTCTGCGGTCAATTGGTATGCCCTGCGGTCAAGTCTTACCACCGCTTCTTCCGTTCGCGCGCTCGGCATTCTTAAACCGGCAGGCTGCAGCATCTCCTCACGTCTCGTAAGCCCCAGGTTAAACGGTATTCCGGTGTAGAAGTTTGTAAGTCTCTCTGCCTCCAATGTATATTGCGTAGTTACCTGATGGGAGCTTAAAGCGTTAGCGCTTACGTTTCCGTTTGCTAAGTCTGTAGCTTCAGAAAGCAGCTGTTCAAATCCTCGCCTGAACATTGCCGCCTGCTCTCCCATATTTTTATTTCTCGGTGAAAACCCTATTTCAAGAAAAAAAGAGTGCTCCTTCATTATTCTTAAAAAAAACAAGTTTAAATCGAGCGACATCGTAATAAATTCTTTTTGGGATATCAATTTTTTCACCACCTCTATGCCCATAATATGCAATTAAATATTTTTGTTGA
Source organism: Oscillospiraceae bacterium (assembly GCA_028683785.1). GTDB lineage: Bacteria > Bacillota > Clostridia > Oscillospirales > Acutalibacteraceae > Avimonas. The sequence goes on along the minus strand of JAQUHC010000002.1, from coordinate 32,282 downwards.
TTACAGTTTTAATACTATAACCAAGGGTATGGTTATCTTGGTATATTCTTCACGTGACTAGTCTTAATACTAATTTAATTTAAATTAGTATTAGGAACGCATCGCTCTATTCTGGAATGTTTTAGAATGGATTTAGTATAAGGGGCTGACGCACAATGAATAACCTGCGTCAGCCCCTTAATTGTTTTTATCAGTAAATTCGTGTTTTATACTGTATCTTCAACACCTTTCGCCGCACTGCCCCAGACCGGGGCAACCAACTGATGTTTTGAGGTTTTTGTTATGCTGTAATAGTGGCTGAGGATTTGTCTATAACCCCAACCTTCATATTTCGCATAATTGGCCGCTCCCTCTTGGCTCATTCCTATGCCGTGACCATATCCCGTAACCGATAAGGTTAGGGATTCCGCCGTGGATGACTTAACGGTGAATGCATGAGAGCGGAGATTGGTTGGACCCACCGCCATCCTGATTTCATGCCCCTTCAGGTATCTTTTGGACCCGCCGCTCATATAATATGCGTTGGTTTCTATCACATATTGTCCGTTCTTGTCATATTCCCGGACAAAAAAAGGTGTGCTGCCCGATTCGAAATAAACGGTTCCGTGTTTTGCTTCCAGCTTTTCTTTCAGCTCAGCCATGGATATTGTAAACTCTGTTTTCCATTTTGCAGCCTCATGCATTTTTGACGCCGTTTCATGCTTGCTTTGAACGCTTTGAAGATACGATAAATTCTTACCTAATCGATAAACCTCGTGATTATTTGATGTAAAACCGGGAGAAGAGGCAAAATATTGCGCTGCTATTGGCGAATCACCGTCTAATATCTTGATGCCCACGACCTCACCCACGGCATCATATATTTTTTTGTCGACACTGTCGTTTAGATTAATAGTCTTAGACCCTTTAATTGAAAAGTTTTTTATATTAAGTATTTTCGAATATGATGCGATTGCCTGGGCTTTTTGGGCTGCAAGGTCATTGTCAAAGCATCTGCTTGACCCCAGCTCGGTTTTTACCACCCGCGCCAACACCATCTGGAGCTCTGATTTATTCTTTGGAGTGAAAGTCTTGCTATCATCGTCTTCAATTTTGCAGCTTGAAAGAAAAACCGATTCAGCGATCCGTCCCGCCTGAATAGGGGGAACCGTGGACGGTTGGGTGGATTCGGTTGTGGATGTAGTGGGTTTGGTGGTTGTGGTTGAGGTGGTTGTGGCTGTGGTTGTTGAAAAAGTGGTGGCTTGGGATCCATCACTCGTTCCCGATGTAGCAGAGGAGGTAATCAAGGCGGAGGTCGTGACAGAAGTATCACTGCTTGTAGCCTCGGTGGTTTGAACGGTTGATAGGGTACCAGTGGTGAATTTCGGGGTGGTGGTCCGGGTCGCCCTATGAGGCCATTCATCCGGCATAACAGCCGCACTGTTTAAGGTTGCCCCGGACAGATCTACGGTTTCGGATTCGCCCAGACGGATTTGTCGGGCTGCCACAACAAGGGCAAGACGCGTCCCCTCAAACTCGGCTGTATCTTCAAAATCGGTTGACAGAAGCAAAATGGAATCTCCCTCCTGAACACCTACCTCTCCCATAGGCAGGTTGTAAAGAGAACGGGTGCGAATTTCCCCTGCAAATCCGAGAAAATCGTATTCATCCTCAAAAGTCGAGCGGGTATAATCAAATCTGCCGCTTCCGCCGTTTGGCTCGGCAACCACCATGACCGAGAAGATTTTCCACTCAGCGCTCTTATAAAGTGTGTTCATTTCAATAACCGGATGATCGCGGAGATAACTCAAATCGTTATAATACCGTGTCAGCTCCGAGAACATCTGTCCGTCATGTGTATTATTACCGTAAATCACCATCGAACGGTTGACCGATTCGGAAGAGGTCAATACAGTATTTTTTGAAAAGTACGGAACACCATACTTCGAATACTGGCGGTTAAAATTATGATTGTGATAAAATCCGCTTTTATAAGACATAACCGGATAATTAATCTCGGTACCATCGATTTTAACCCAGCCGGCAACCTCAGAGTTTTTGGCATACAGGGCATAAAACTCGGGAAGCGTTCCATCGGGATAGTTTATATTCAAATCTGTCGGTATAACAGAGTCGTTATAAATATCGGCAATTTGATTAAAAAGCCTTTGGTTTTCAAAAGGCTTCAATACCCGTAGATAAATAAGAAATAATAAAACGCTGGTTATGAAAAGCACCGAGAAAATGAAGGCAATTTTAATAAATATATCGATTTTCCTATCGCCTTTACACGGAAAAATCCTGCATCTAAGGCTGCTTTTTTCCTTTGTAATCCTGCTTTCCGGGATGGTAGGAGTATCGGGAGCATTATCTTCTATTATTTCCCCGCCCGCCATAACCGTAGGCATGGCTTCAAGATATCGGCGTACAAGGTCAAGCGCATTTGAGGTCGCCAACGCTCGAATCGATTCACGGTCGAGATTGCCTTCAATGGCATCAATCGTGATTTTCTTTGCCCAGACGCGCTTATCATCGGCAACAGCAATATAAACCGTGCCAACCGGCTTGCCCTCGCTTTCGTCCGGACCTGCAACCCCGGTTATTCCGACACCGAGCGCCGCCTTACCCACCTTTCGGGCGCCGGTTGCCATAGCGCCTGCAACCTCGGGGCTTACCGTCCCAAACCGCTCTATGAGCTCATCCGGCACCCCCAGCACCGAATGCTTAATTTCGGGTGAATAAGCCGCAATACCGCATTCAAAAACAGCCGACACCCCCGCAACCTCGGTCAGTCTGCTTGAAAGCAAACCGGCGGTACAGGATTCGGCTGTTGCTATTTTTATGCGTTTATCAAGGAGTAATGCAACCACCGCTTTTTGTAAGCTTCCCACATCAACACCGTATACATAAACGCCCAAGCGCTGCTTGATCTCCTCCACAACCGGGTCGCAGAGTGCCCATGCCGACCGGCGGTCGGATGCTCTGGCTGTTATTCTGAGAATAGCCTCTCCGTCCTTGGCGTAAGAAGACACGCCCGGATTAGCCTCTGACATTAAATCCGCCAACCGCTGGTTAAGCACTTCTTCCGATAACCCAAACACGCCGACGGTCCGGGAAACTATGGTACCGTTTATCAATACAGACAAATAAGGGGCGACATAATCACTAAACATGGGCATAAGCTGACTGTTCTCGGACGGCAAAAGAATAACATGCTGCCCGTAACGCGTTAAAGCACAGCCCGGAGCATATCCGTGATCATTCGGAAACACGGTACATCCCCGGGGCAGCATTGCCAGCTTCTCATAATCAACCGGCATTATCTTGCTCGTATTAGTATAATATTCCTGAATTCTGCCCAAGCCCTCATCGTTGATCTCAAGCGGTGCCCCAAGCACATCTGACACAACTTCCCGCACAGGGCAGTTATCCTCAACATCAAGCCCCCCGACCATCAACACCATATCATTTTGACTCAGCGCATGACGAAGACTCTCACGCAAGCCGGCGTAATCATTGCCCGCCGTTGTAAGATGGGTTGTGGTAATTCCGTATGATGCCAGCTCATGCGACAGGAACTGGCTGTTTGTACTTTTCGAGCCGACTATGATAATTTCAGCGTTCATAAATATCCATGCCTTTCCGCATCAGTCCTCGTTCAACCGAAAACCGTTTAGAAAAAGGTAAACATCAGATTTCAAATTGAGTATTTTCGCACCCCGCGTACCGCCTCTTCAATTAATGCTTCGGTATCAAGAACAGACTCCGCCTCCAACACCATTTCAAGCTTGGGACGTGTTCGCGGATGACGGGGGGTGAATACGGTGCAGCAGTCTTCATAAGGTTGTATTGAAATATCATATGTTTCAATCCGTCGGGATATTGTAATTATTTCATCCTTATCCATTCCGATAAGAGGGCGCAGCACAGGCAGACCGGCAGCGGCATCGGTGCAGGCAATCGCGGGAAGCGTCTGGCTGGCAACCTGACCTAAGCTTTCCCCGGTAACAAGAGCACCGCAATCGTATTTATTTCCCAAAATCGTGGCAATCCGCATCATAAAGCGCCGCATTATTATTGTGAAAAGGTCCTCTGGGCATAAACGCCCGATTTCTACCTGTATTTTAGTAAACGGAACGATATACAGCTCCATATGCCCCGCATAACGAGGAACCTGCTCCATCAGGGATTTAACCTTCATCTCGGCGCGTTCGCTTGTATACGGAGGGGAGACAAAGTGAATTCCGCTTAGTGAAATGCCACGCTTCGCCATTAAGAAGCCTGCAACCGGCGAGTCTATGCCGCCGGAAATCAATAAAGCGGCATGACCGCCCGAACCGACAGGCATCCCCCCGGCACCCGGTAACTGGCGCGAATGAATATATGCACCGAAATCGCGTATCTCGATGACTGCAAGGGCTTGGGGATGGTGGACATCAACCTTTAAATGAGGAAATCGTTCTAAAAGAAATTCGCCCGCCTTTTCGCATATTTCGGGGGAGGTTAAGGGAAACGACTTATCGCTCCTTTTCGCCTCTACCTTAAAGGTTGATACCGAAAGCAGCTCCTTGCCCAGAAAATCAGCCGCCGCCTCAAGTATAACATCAATTTTCTTTTCTGTCACCTCGGCGACCGAATAAGCGGCAATTCCAAACACCTCGGAAACCCGCCTTGCAGCCTCCTCAATGTCTATATCATTCCGAAGGGGTTCAACAAAAATCGCGGACTGGGCTTTCCGCATCCGAAATTCCCCAAGAGACGACAGGCGGTGATTGAGATTTTTTAACAGAATGGCTTCGAAAGTACCCCTGTTAAGCCCTTTCAGCGCCAGTTCCCCCGCCTTTATGAGGATTACTCGCCTCGGTGCATCGGTTGATTTAGAATTCATTGGCTGCTCAAGCCTTTCGGTTTTATGTTATTCCACCGGATCGTCTGTGGTAGGTTCTTTGTTTGGTTAATCTGTGGACCCGTTCGTGGTGGCGGTTTCGGATGTGGTTGTGGTTTCACCGTCAGACTCGGTGGTGGTGGTTTCCTCTCCCGACCCAGTGGTGGTGGTCTCCCCTCCCGTCACCGTGGTGGTGGTCTCCCCTCCCGTCACCGTGGTGGTGGTTTCCTCTCCCGTCACCGTGGTGGTGGTTTCCTCTCCCGTCACCGTGGTGGTGGTCTCGACTACCGAACCGGTTATGGTGGTTCCGCCGGATGGTATGGTTGTTGTGATTTTGTCCGGCCGGCTGGTTGTTGAATAATCGCCCGGCAAATATTGGGTCGGCATCGTACCACTGGGTACCCAACTGGAAGGTTGGGTATTTACCTGGGATACCCCCGGTATTACATAATTGGGATCTGTATAGAACGGATGAATATCCTTTTTCTGATTTATATACCATGCATACGGCATAATAACATCGGTGTTTTTAACAATATCCGAAGGACGAACCGCAACCGCCTCACCGTCGCGCACGCGGCGGGCAACCACAACACAACGTCCATCCTTAAAGTGTGCATTGCTGACGGCGGTGCAGGTGGATAAAACCAGCAGCTCATCCTGTGGACCGACATTAACACCGTTGAAGTCATAAATCGAGCGAGCCCGAATATTGTTGACAAAATTCATATAATCGTCATCACCCGAAAATACCGTTCTGATATAGTCGAAGTAAGGACCATCCTGTTCCCGGGTGCTGATCAGCATCACTGAAAAAACCTGATATTGGCGTTTATCATACAGGGTATTAAGTGAAATCATGGGGGCAGACCGCATATAGTTTTGATTGCTCAGAAGCTTGTTAAGGGGTGAAAACATCTGCCCGCTTGCCATGTTATGACCGTATACAATGAGAACGCGGTTGGTTGCATCTATTGTCTCCAGGTTGTTTCGCTGATCAAAAAACAAGGCTCCGTTTTTGTTGTTTGCCTTTTGAAAATCATGATTGAGGTAATATTTATTGTCTCCCGAATACATAATCGGATAATTAATCTTCAACCATTTATTATTTGAATCGGTGTATTTCATCCAGCCCCTGACCTGCTGATTTTGCGCATACAACGCCTTGAATGAATCATCTATACCCGCAGGATAATCCCCCTCAGGGAAATCGGAAGGCGGTGGCACAGGGTTATCGGGGTCATACAGGCTTGTAACATTATCGTACAATTGCGAATTATTAAGGGGAATAATAACCATTTCCCTGATTATATAAGTAAGAGAAATAATCAAGGTAATAAAAGCAGTAACAAATATACATTTTCTGACCACTTCAAGTGCAGAATCCCCCCGTTTTGGCAATACTTCGCTGAGAGAGAGCACAATTCTGTCTGTTATTCGGCGAAAAAAGGAGCTTTTCACGCTTGGCTCGGCAACCGAAACATCCTGCTCGACCTGTTTGCTCGGTTGTTTGGCAGATGAATACAGTGAAACCATCTCTTCAGCCGGCTTCTCCTCCGGTAAAATGCCTTGATTTTGCATTATCCCTTCCTTTGCTTCTTGAATAATGCGCAGGGTATCGGGTGAATCATCATCGGAAAATGTCAGACGCACGTCCAACATTTTCTTTTTATTATCCGTATGATTTTCCATATGAGCTCCCGCCTTTCAAAATTCTTTATCTCTTTATAAGTGATGTGGTTGCCTGCTCAAGTACCTCAAGAAATCTGTCCACATCAGCGATTGTATTCGTATGAGAAAAACTTATGCGAAGCGACGAATCTATTACCTCGTCGGGCAATCCCAACGCCGTCAATACACGGCTTTTCTTGCCTTTTGTACAGGCAGAGCCGCTTGAAATATAAACCCCGTTCTCGGCAAAATAATGCAGCATGGTCTCACTTCGCAGTCCGCGTACCGACAGGTTTACAATATATGATACCGCATTATCGGGGGATAGCCATATGACATCATTCCGCCCCGACACCCCGTCTGCCAGCCTTTGTCTGAGGGAGTCATATATCTTTTTTTGTTTGGCGGGGGGCGGCGTATTTTCTGCGGCAACCCCGAAAGCCGCAATCAGCGGAACAGCCTCGGTGCCTGCGCGAAGTCCCCTTTCATGGCCGCCGCCAAAAGCTCTGGGGACTATGCGAACGCCTTTTTTGATGTATAAAGCTCCGCACCCCTTAGGCCCGTGAATTTTATGCGCGCTGACCGTCATAAGGTCAACATCAATATTTGTTGTGTTTATCGACAGCTTACCTACAGCCTGCACTCCATCACAGTGAAAAAGCGCCCCGGGTGCAGCCCGTCGAACGGCGGGTATAATTTCTTCAATCGAAAAATGTGCGCCGTTTTCGTTGTTAACCGACATAATGCTGACCAGTACGGTATCTTCCCGACATGCGTCCGCCACCCGCTCGGGGGTGATGCAGCCGTCCTTATCGGGCACAAGACGGGTAATCTCGTACCCATTACCCTCCAGCTCATCGCATACAGCGGCAACCGAAGAATGCTCCACCGCCGTAGTAATAATATGGCGGCCTGCCCGTTTTCGCGCCTCAACCGCCCCGAACAGAGCAAGATTATTGGATTCTGTCCCGCCGGATGTAAATATAATCGAACCGGAACGGCATCCGATTAAAGAGGCAACCTGCTTGCGTGCAGCCTCCATCATCTGTTCGGCTTTTACACCGATTGAGTGCAGCGAGGAGGGATTGCCATAATTAAGTGTCATCATTTCAAATGCCTTTTCGGCCGCTTCCCGAGATACCACGGTGGTGGCGGCATTATCAAGATGCACAGATTTAAACAATCATAACCCTCCGTTATTTTGTTTATACTAATACTATTCAATTATAAAACCTTTTAAAAATCAAGAAAAACTTTAATATATGGCTTTTACGCGGATCTATTAACAAGGTTTTAATGAATGACAAGTACTAATCAGCAATTTATTATATACTATTATTGCCATTGTTTCAACCGTCTATTTATGTCAATACTGTAAATAGTGATACCAAGATTTCAAGTAAGATTTCATACAAAAAGCCTTGCTGTATTAGCAAACACAAAGCAAACCGCCATCCCAATTAATGTCGGCAGAACAAAGGAGATTGCTGTCCATTTCAGACTTTTTGTTTCCTTTTGAATGGTTAGACAGGTGGTGGAGCACGGCCAGTGCATTAACGAAAAGAGCATTGTGCTTCCCGCGGTAATCCAGCTCCAACCGTTTAATGTGAGCAGCTCCCTTAAATCGGACAATCTCTCATATTCCATAATACTGCCGGAGGACAGATATGCCATTATTATGATGGGAAACACAATTTCGTTTGCAGGGAATCCGAGAATAAACGCCAGAAGAATAACCCCGTCCATACCAAGCAACCTTGCAAACGGGTCTAAAAAGCCCGAGCAATGGGCAAGCAGAGTATAATCCCCCAGTGTCACATTTGCCATAACCCAGATCAAAAGTCCGGCGGGGGCTGCCACCGCCAAGGCTCTGCCCAAAACAAAAAGTGTTCTGTCAAATATGGAGCGAACAATGACTTTGCCTATCTGGGGTCTGCGATACGGCGGGAGTTCCAGAGTGAAAGAGGACTGAATTCCTTTTAATATTGTCTTTGAAAGCAGTCTTGATACGGCAAAGGTCATGACCACACCGAGCAATATAATACAGGTAAGCAATAACGCGGATAAAATCGACTCGAACATACCTACAGAAGTCCCGATGAAAAACATGGTTAATATGGCGATAAGGGTCGGAAACCGGCCGTTACAAGGAACAAAATTGTTGGTTATTATACCTATCAGCCGTTCTCTGGGCGAATCAATTATTCTGCATCCCACAACACCCGCGGCATTACATCCAAACCCCATACACATGGTTAATGCCTGCTTGCCGCAAGCCCCGCATTTCTTAAAAAACTTATCAAGGTTAAACGCCACCCGCGGGAGATATCCCAAATCCTCCAACAGGGTAAACAACGGGAAAAATATTGCCATGGGCGGAAGCATGACCGAGACGACCCATGCAACCACACGATACATGCCAAGTACCAGCAACCCATGCAGCCAATCGGGCGCTCCAATATTATTAAATAATTCCGTCAATATATCCTGCATCCGAAAAAGCCCGTTTGATATCAGCCTTGACGGATAATTCGCACCCGACAGGGTAATCCAAAATATTACAGTCAGCATGGCCGCCATGACGGGTATTCCTGTTGTTTTACCGGTGAGAATTCTGTCAATCCTTCTGTCGCTGCTGTTATAATTCCTTTTTTTAAATGAAACAGTTTGCTTACAGATCTTTTCTGCGGTAAGCACCAGCCCGGAGGTAATTTTATCCTGCAGCTTTTCGGCTGATATGTCGCAGGCATCGAGTATACCCTTGGCCTCCCTCAGCTTGGTGTTTATTTCCTCATCCGAATATAAATCACAGCCCAGAAATTCGTTAAGCTGTTTTGTCAGAGTTTCATCATAATCAAGCAGCCTTATTGCAAGCCAGCGTAAACTTATTACATCTTTAAATCTGACTAAAGCCGGCAGCATGGCATTTATGGCTGTTTCGACATCCGATTCATATTCAATCTTTATGGGAGTGGCTTTTTTTTGAGAAATCAACAGTTCCTCCAATGCCTGCATCAGCTTGTAAAGGGTGTTCTTTTTTCTTGCGTTGGTTGCAACTACCGGCACCCCGAGGATTATCGAGAGGCGGTCTGTATCAATGATAATTCCCTTTCTTTTTGCTTCATCCATAAGATTTACGCAGATGATTATATTATCGGTAATCTCGATTGCCTGAAGCACAAGATTAAGGTTGCGCTCAAGGCAGGTGGCATCGCATACCACGACAACGGCATCCGGATTGCCGAAGCATATAAAATCTCGGGCAACCTCCTCCTCGACGGAGTGCGCCATCAATGAATATGTACCCGGGATGTCCACCAAAACATAATTTTTATCGTTATGTGAGCAGTACCCCTGCGCATTTGACACCGTTTTGCCGGGCCAGTTGCCGGTATGTTGATTCATGCCGGTCAGATTATTGAAAACCGTACTTTTCCCCACATTCGGATTTCCGGCCAACGCAACCACTTTATCCTCCGAAGAGACTTTCTTTATTGCAAGACCGGAATCAACCGCTTTTATACCCAAAGAATTGTTTGTTAACCCCACCTCAACCACCTCTGCATAAAATCTATCATAATAAAAAATCAGGGATGAGTTTTACCTACTTAATGTAGGATTCTCACCCCTGTCCTCTTTTTATTGACAGATAAGAATATTCGAAGAATCTTCTAAACGCAGGGCAATAACCGCCCCTCTGATTAAGTATGCTATCGGATCCCCACCCGGGCTTATTTGCAGGCACTCAACCCGGGTACCCTCAATCAACCCTATGTCCTGCAACCTTCTTCTCATGCTTCCCGTTGCAGCCAGTGCCTTTACCTTTGCTGTTTGACCTTTCTGCAATTCATTCAGGGAATTATATGCACTCATAAATTCCTACACCTCTAAATAGATACTTTACTAATCACTTATCAACCGAGATTAAGTATTAGGATAAGGAAACTTTATTTCCTGCTGCCATTATATGACCGCGATTGTGTTTATGTTATAATACATTGTTACAATCTTGCGGAATCAGACAGCGGATAACTGAACTGCCCTACATCAAACACACCCGAGAACATGTTCCCGGCAAATTTGAGCGATTTGCCTGTACCTATCGCGACACAATCGGATGGATTATCAGCAACCCTGCAATCAACACCGGTAAATCGTGATACCGCATCCGCCATCCCTTTCAGCTTTGAACAGCCCCCTGTCAGACAGATGCCGCTGTTCATGATATCCCCGGCTAGCTCGGGCGGGGTGGATTCCAGAACACGCTGTATCGAATGGAGAATTTCACCAACCGGCTCGGCGATTGCTTCAAATATTTGATTTGCATTGACCTCTTGCAGGCAGGGCAGCCCGCTGACGACATTCCTGCCCTTTATCTGCATTGTTGAATTTTCCTCGGGCGGTACGGCGTTTCCAAGCTCAAACTTCACCTGTTCGGCAGTCTGAAGCCCGATCACATGGTTATGACGATTATGTAAAAAACGCACAATGGCTTCATCAATATCATCGCCGCCGACCCGCACCGACAATGAGGATGCTATACCTTTTAATGAAAGCACGGCAATGTTGGTGGTTCCGGCACCGATATTCACAATCATGGAGCCTTGAGGCAGGTCTATTTGAATTCCCGCTCCGACCGCCGCGGCAACCGCCTCATCGATAAGCAATACCCTTCGTGTTCCTGCGGCCAACACCGCCTCTACCAGCGAACGCTGCTCCACCTCGGTAACCGTGGCAGGTATGCTGACGGCAACACGCGGTTTTATAACCTTATATGCACAAACCCGCCGCACAAATGTGCGCAGCATCTTTTCTGCATAATCATATTCCGATATAACGCCCTTTGTCAAAGGCTTCATCGCCACAATGGAATCGGGGGTGCGCCCCAGCATCTCGAAAGCCTCCTGCCCGCAGGCAATCATCCTGTCGGTTTTTTTATCAACAGCAATAACAGAGGGCTCCCGCAACACAACACCATGACCGGGAACATATATTGTTACTCGAGATGTACCCAAATCAATTCCTAAACTCATTCCCGGCATGACGTGTTACCCCCCTTTTTTGTATCCAACATAATTCGCTAAAAGTATACATCATTTTTATATTTCTGACAAGCGGGAAGCTGTGGCAGTAACCGCATAAACCGCTTTTGCGCCGTAGATTTTTAACATTTTTGCACATTCGTCTATGGTGGCTCCGGTTGTAATGGTGTCATCCACCAACAGGATTGTGCAATCTTTATGTATGAATTTATCAGATGGAACCGAAAACACTCCGAGCACATTGCCGCTTCTCCGATATGCTGGCAGTTCCCTTTGCGGCATTGTCTCATATTCTTTGACAAGCAGCTCTCTGCAGTCAACCTTAAGCAGAGATGCCAGCCCTTTTGCCAATACAAGGCTCTGATTATAGCTGCGTTTTTTAAAAACAGCACGGCTTAACGGGACCGGCACGATCCGGTCAAACACGACCTCCCCGAATTCCCTTTGCACCGTCTGTGCCATAGAAAGGCAGAACATTTCGGCGGCGTATGCTTTTCCTTCAAACTTGAGACGGTGAAGAGCCGACCGCGCCGCGCCCTCATGATAAAACGGGGCAACACATCGGTCGGTATGCCGCCTGTGCCTCCCGCATCTGCAATCTTTTTTCGCACACCCGCAACAAGGACATAGAGGCGGCAGAATTCTTTTTAAACGAAATCGGCAATCGGTGCAAACCACCCTGCCGCAGACCACCGTCTTACCGCAGCAGCAACACCGTTCGGGATACAGCAGCGACAAAAACCGCTCCCACGGATTTCGTTTTACCACCACCCCGCCCCCTTTGTTCGTTTCATTTATGATACTTCCCGCCGGATGTAATTTGCAGGGCACGATAAATCTGTTCTAAAATCATCAGCCGCGCCAGTTGGTGCGGAAAGGTCATTGCCGACATTGACAGGCATAAATCAGCCGAAGCCTTAACCTGCTCCGACAGACCCCATGAGCCCCCGATAAAAAAAATAACATCCCCCTGACCGAATACCGCCAGATTATCAAGGTGGGCGGCCAGTTGGGTTGAGGACATGCCTTTCCCTTCTATACACAAGGCGACACGATAGTCGCCGCCTCCTGCCTTTGAAATGAGTTTTATGCCCTCCGCCTTAAGCCCCGCTTCAATTTGAGCGGCTGAAGGTTTGTCCGGAAAACGCTCCTCTTCAACCTCGACAATCGATAACCTGCAAAAGCCGCCCAACCGCTTTGCATATTCGGCGCAGGCATCCCTGAGCCACGCTTCCTTTAACCTGCCGACACAGGCAATCGTTATATTCCTCAATGCTGCCCCCTTTGCTGCCGAATTATAATATCATTACCGGCATTGTATCGGTTCGGGGAGCCACCGAAAGCAAAAAATCGCGGCTTTCCTTTAACCCCGCCCCGTTAAGTGAAGCCAATGCCGCATTATATGCAAGCTCCGGCCGGTTGTTTTGAGCACTCAGATGTCCGAGTATAAATCTGGTTACCCCGCTTTCCGCCATCAAAGGCAGTTCGGCTGCACAGCATTCATTTGATAAATGACCGGTATCGCAGAGTATTCGTTGCTTTAAAAAATACGGATAGCCCCCGCTTTCAAGCATCCGGACATCATGATTTGATTCAATCAATGCCAGATCACAACCCCGCAGGGCGGTGCGAACATTATCGGTGATACAGCCGGTATCGGTAGCGACCGCAATGGTGCGTCCGTCTCCGGTCTCAACCCGAAAGCCCATGCTCTCACGACTGTCATGGGAGGTGTAAAACCCGCTGACAAAAAGATCGGCTGCTTCAACCCCGGCTTTCGGAATTATCTCATATATATTATTATCGTTCAATACTCCGCCATCAACCATGGCATCAAGAGTTCCCGCAGATGCATAAACCTTGTAACCGAACCGCTTGACAAGCACACGAAGTCCTGAGATATGATCGGAATGCTCATGCGTCACGAAAATTGCGGAAATCGAATCGGGTTTGATATCCCTCTCCTTTAAAGCAAGCTCAATTCGGCGGGCGCTGACTCCGGCGTCAATAAGGATTCCCTGCTGAGATGAACCTATATATGTACAATTACCGCTGCTTCCGCTGAACAGCGGACAAAATCGTGCCATTTTATTGACCCTTCCTTTTCGAAAAATATATGATATTTTTATAAAAGGGCTGCTGCAATTTTGCAACAGCCCAATAAATCATCCTATTAAAGAGCGTGGCTGACGACCGAATCGGGTACCGTAACCCGCTTTATTTGGGCGCCGAGAGCCGAAAGCTTCTCAACAATATTCTCATATCCCCGCTCGATATGCTGGATTTCTTCAATTTCAGTAACCCCTCTTGCCACCAGTGCCGCAATTATCATTGCTATGCCTCCGCGTAAATCGGTGGCTTTTACAGGGGCTGCGGTAAGATAATCAACCCCCTGAAACACCGCCACCTTGCCGTCAACCTGGGCTTGAACTCCCATCCTCCTAAGCTCTTCAATGTATCTGAACCGATTGTCATAAACCCCCTCGGTGAGAATGCTGGTGCCCTCGGCAATCGAAAGCAGCACCGAAAACTGAGGTTGCATATCGGTCGGGAAACCGGGATGCGGCATGGTTTTCACATTGCATTGATTAAGCGGATTTTGGCGGCTGACATGTATGGAATCGTCAAAATCCTCAACCAGAACGCCCATTTCCTGTAGTTTTGCTGTTATGGATTCAAGATGCTTGGGGATTACATTTTTTATGAGTACATCCCCGCCGGTGGCAGCCGTAGCCGCCATATATGTCCCGGCTTCTATCTGGTCGGGAATTATTGCATATGATGTGCCGTGCAAAATATCAACGCCGTATACTTTTATTACATCGGTACCAGCTCCGCGGATATCTGCACCTGCTGAGTTAAGGAAGTTCGCCAAGTCGACGATATGCGGCTCCTTGGCTGCATTTTCAATAATGGTAACGCCCCTTGCCTTGACAGATGAGAGGATTGCATTTACGGTTGCGCCAACCGAAACAATGTCAAGATAGATGGAGTTGCCGGTCAATCTGTCTGCTACCACTTCTATCATTCCGTTTTCCATGGGTGAAACCGAAGCTCCGAGAGCGGCAAAGGCTTTCAGATGCTGGTCCACCGGACGAACACCGAAATTGCATCCCCCGGGCATTGATACGCGCGCATTCCCAAAACGCGAAAGCAGCGCGCCTAAAAAATAATAAGATGCGCGCATGCTTCTTGCCAAATCGTAAGGTACAATATTATTATGCAAATTGCGATTGTCAATCTCAATCGTATTTTTATTGATATATTTTATCTTAGAGCCCAATAAATTTAATATTTTCAAGGTGGTTGTAACATCGGCAATATTGGGGACATTTTCTACACGGCATACACCTTCAATAAGCAAAGTAGCCGGAAGAATGGCAACGGCTGCATTTTTTGCGCCGCTTATTTCAATTTCGCCGACAAGCCGATTGCCGCCACAAATTTGAATTATTTCCAAGCAGCCCACTCCTCATTAAAAAATAACATTCCTATTATAACACCTAATTATTAAAAATCCAACCCTAAATATTACATTATGACTTATTTTTTGGGTTAATAATTCATAGATAATTTGCATTATTGAATAGTAAATAATTATCAGTATTTTTTCCATATATTTCTTTAATATTCAATGCAGGTTTGATATACTGTTATTAATCTGATTTTATTAGGCTGTTTCAAATATATAACGCCCAAGAAAGGATACAGAATATAATGGAAAAAGGGTTGATACATCTTTATTGCGGGGACGGAAAGGGGAAAACCACCGCAGCTATGGGATTATGCCTTAGGGCGGCGGGACAAGGTCTGAGCGTAGGTATAGCACAATTCTTGAAACCCGGCAATTCGGGGGAGCTTAATATCTTGGAGCACATCCCGAATGTTGTTATATATCCTTTTATAAAATCCGTGAAATTCACCGTTGCCATGACGGACGAAGAGCGAAATCAGGCATCTGAGTTTTATACCGCTTTGTTCACTGAAATTAAGAAATCGGCCGTAAATCTGGATGTACTCCTTCTGGATGAGGTTGTATCCGCCGTTACGGAAAAAATTCTTGATGCCGAGCTGCTGTATGATTTTCTGCAAAACCGTCCCCAAGGTCTTGAAGTCATAATAACAGGGCGAAATCCGCCCGATCGGCTTATGGATATGGCGGATTATATAAGCGAAATTAAAATGATTCGTCATCCTTATGAAAAAGGGATTAAGGCGCGACCTGGTATTGAACTGTAGACCGTAACCCTAATGATATCGGCTATAGTAATTCTACTATTTGTGATCATCCGTAAAGCCCTATACCGCGGCTTCTGCACCATCTTTCATGCTCTGCAAGTGTTTTTGAAAACTTTGTTTCGCCTGTTTTTAAATCGGTGGCAAAGTAATAACAATCCTTATAATAATTCTCATCTGATGGATTAATGGCTGCATCAATTGCGTCCAGCCCGGGGTTGTTTATCGCCCCGACCGGTAAACCGCTTCTTATATAGGTATTGTAATCGGTATTTTTCACCCTCTTGCCGTTGACAAGGGGGACGATACTGTCTATATACCTAAGGGTGGAATCACATTCCAGTCGGGGGAACCTTTCTGGGATGTTGAGCCTGTTATGAAGAACACGCGACACCCTGTACATATCATCGAGTTTGGCCGCCTCCCATTGAATAATGGATGCCAGAATTATGGTATCGTTAAGCTCCATCCCCTTGGATTTTATTTTGGCACGCATGGTGGTATTAATACGGTTGTTAAAGGCACCCAGAAACTTTTTAAGTGCCGTCTCACCCGAACTGCCGACATAAAAATCATAACTATCCGGGAAAACATACCCCTCTAACCATTCAAATCTTCCCTTATATTTGTCTCCGGTAGGGATTTCCTTTAAAAAGTCATGGTTCAAATTATCTTTTTTCATTGCAATATAAAAATCACTCGCCGAGCATACCTTGTTTTTTTCAAGTTTTTCGGCAATTTCTTTAATCGTCATTCCCTCGGGGAAGGTTACGCGAACTATTTCCCGCTTGGCAGTTTTAAGTATATTGATTATCGCTTTATACCCCATATCCGGGGATATTGATGCCTCATCCTGCGGCAGAAGCCCCTCATCGGAACCGGTTAGCTTGCAGAAAAGGCTGAAAATCATGGGCTGGTCTATGACACCGGCCTCTTTTAATACCCGGGCTACCTCATCAACATCCTTGACCTGCTCCGCAGTAAGGGTTACGGGTACCTTTGTGTCGGATTTGAACAGACCGGTTAAATCAAGCCCGCCGACAACCCCGAAATAGGCAAAAAGGCCCGAGACCGCAAGCACCAGAACTCCATATATTATCCCGCGGATGCAGCCGAAAGAACTTCGGGAGGCATTTTTCTTTCCTTTGCCTGTTTCCTCCTTGGTATCATCGATCATAACAGGTTGTTCGGAAGTGTCGGAGGAATTATCCCCAACACTTTTTTGGCTGTCAACAGTGTGATTGCCGTCTTGTGTGGGAGCAGGCTCGCCGCCCGTCCGTTCGGAATCAGCCGGTAAATTATCATCGGCCGACTCAAGGTCAATATTCAATTTAAAGCCCGACACCTTGTTGCGCCGTTCCTCTGCCAGCCTTTGGGCGGTAATCTCATCAATATGAAGCGACCGACGGGTTGTCTCATCCTCAATCAGTTTCGCCTGCTTTTCCGCTTCGGTATCATTCAATATTTTATCAAGATCGTCCGACATAATAGTAACCTTTCCTTTCAGGATTTTCTAAAGGTAGGGCTCTATCGCCCTGTCCGCAGGGTTTTGCGGATATAGCTCTCGGTAACCAAGAGTTCAACCGGTCTATCATATTTTCCGTGCGGCAGACGGCGGCGAACACAACTGCTGTAGACAGCGCCGACCATTGCTCCGTCGTAGGACGCGAGAAAGCGGTCATAATACCCCTTCCCATAGCCCAGCCGATATCCTTCCCAATCATAACATAAAGCGGGCACAAGACACAAGCTGTCTGAAAAACTTATTACCTGTTCGCTTTTATTCGAATCGGGCTCGAGTATTCCGTAACAACCCGGAGTCAATTGCTCTAAACCGTCAATATAATAAAACCTCATTAAATGGTTGCTGTCAATACATTTCGGAACCGCCACCCGCTTTTTATCATCAAGTGCTTGTCGGATAAGTCTTATTGTATCGACCTCATTTTCGGTCGATACATAGGTAAGCAGCAGACTACACCGTTTATACTGCCATAATCCCATAATATTGCGGGTGATTTTGCGGTCGAACTCGGATTTTTGTGCCGGAGGCATATCTATACGAAGCTTTTTATAATGCTCCCTGAATTTTACCTTGACAGGCCTTATATCTAGCATTGCATTGATTTCCTTATTGATTGGGCTCGCTCGGCAGACACCAGCTTTTCAACGATACGGAATGCAAAATCCAAGGCAACCCCTGCTCCTTTTGCGGTTATATATTGACCGTCCTCCACCACCACTCCGTCCGACACAATCCTCGCCCCTTCTAATTCCTGCTCATAGCCCGGATAACAAACCGCCTTCCGCCCGCTCAGCAACCCGCGATGCCCTAATATCAATGGGGCGGCACATATCGCGCATATCGGAAGACCCTGTGTGACAGCGACATCAAGGAAGTGCTGAACCACAGGTGAATTTTCAAGATTAAATGCGCCGGGTATTCCTCCGGGCAGAACAACCGCCTCCAACCCGGCATCTGTAATATTGATATCCTCAATATCGGCGGCGACAATAATACCGTGTGAACCTCGGATTGTTTTACCTCCGATACCAACCGTTACGACACTCAACTCGGCGCGGCGGAGTATGTCCACCACAGACAGCGCCTCAATTTCTTCGAACCCGTCTGCCAAAAAAACCACTACCATATTAAATCCATCCCTTTCCGGGTTTTGTCAGGTTTAAGGATTTTCTTTAACCCTAATCTTCCCGTTCAGTCAAATGCAAGCCCCATATAGGGGAGTTTATTCTTATATTCCTCAATCAAATTGTCAGCCTTATCATTAAGGGGATAAATCATGCCAAAGGAACTGCTGTGAATATCATCATGGCGGGCAGGCCGTCTGAGTTCAAAGGACGAAACCGTGAAGTGCTCCGCCACCGCCCTGCCGAGAGCCGCCTCATATCCGGGGCGGCACAGCCACTCTCTTATCCAAACCTTGTCGCCCATCTTCTCACACAAGGCGAAAATGTTTTTATCGGCAATAGTCGCTCCCCCGAATTTTTCGGCTTGTAAAACCGCTAGATCCAACAGTCGGTCAGGCCACCTCACCCAAACAGGATGTTCTTTCAGCAAGCCGTTTCGGAAGGTTGCTTTTTTCTGCGGTATTTTATCAAAAGCCGCAGAGCTTATATTCTTTTCCACACCGCTCGATATAAATTCCGTTTCTGCCTCAATATTTTCGGTTGTATTATAAAAATAAGGTTTATAACCAAATCTTGAATAAAAGTTGAAAAGACCGGGCTGCGCAGGGCGAAGGAAGCAGGCATCAACCCCTCTGCAGCGTAAAAGCTCATGCACCTCGGTCAGCAGGTTGCTGAAAATGCCGCGCCCCCTGAAAGCCGTCAGGGTTCCCGCTGCATAGATATATCTCAAATTCAAGCAGCTGCCGTTAGAAAAAACCAGTTCTGACGGGAGAAGAAAGGTCATGGATACAGGCTGTCCATCCTCGACCCATACGGCACAGCTTTCGGAATTCAGTGCATGGGAAAAGAAGAACTCCACATCTTCCGGACCGTCTTCAGGAAATGCATCAAGCCAGATTTTGCGCAGGGACGGAGCCATATCCATGCCTGCAAACATCAAAGGCATACCCAACCCCGCCTTTTTTATTTTTTAATTACCTTTTCGGATGCCAGATATTTCTCGATTATCTGAACCGGACGATAAGATTTTTTTGCACGTCGCAGCCCCTCGACACCCACATCATTTTCGCGATTTATAAGGGGATATCTGCCCATTATCTCACGCTCGGCAAATTCACGGTTGATAACCGCATAAGCTCCGCTGAAATCTGACAAAGCTTTTTCGGCGTGGATATCAAAAATCTCACCGCTTATGGGAGAACCCAGTGTCATAGCGACCACATTGCCGCCAACCCTTATCAGTCCCCCCGACATGGAAAGCCGGCTCATGTTTTTAAGTGCCTCTTTGATAGAATTGCGCTCGCTCCTAAGCCCGGGATCGCTGCAGTTCCCACGCTCATGGCACCACTTTGTCACCATATCAAAAACTTCATCGGCATTATTCTCATCTATAGTCTCGTAGCTCCAATCATACTGATTGCTGAATGCTGCAATATGGTTGCGTTTGCTGTGATATTTCTTGCCTTTCAGAAACGCAAGATCCTCGGTATTATATATATAGTCAAAATCCGCTTCGGACGGCTCCCAATCAAAGATTGACGGAAACCAGTTTTCAATCTGTTCCTTTATATCTGCGTCTGCGCCGAAAATCATCAGCTGCTCGCCTTTATCATGCTGATGTTTTTGCAAAAATTCTATATTCCGGCGCATGTCGCCCCCTACCGGCAATAAATACAGCGGCTCCACATCCCCTGAGCGTATAAAAAGCACATCTCCCGCACGGGCAATTTTATTACCGTAATATTTGCGCCATATCCATATTGTATTGAACGAAAATTCACATATTTTCATACCGGCATTACGAAGCATGGGGGCAGCCCATACGGCGTCGTCAATAGTCGGCTCCTTAAATACCAGTTCATTTGTATCTGTTAACATATTAAAATACATTCCTTTAATCTCAGTATTGACAAAAAGCTCTGCCGCCTTATCATCGGCAAGCAGTGCAGCTTTACTGAATGCTTTTATAATGAGCCCGTACCTCGGCAGATTTTCCGCATGTCATCTTGCCCTCAGGACAACCTCCGCGCAGGCAGGGCGGACCGGAACGACGGAAAAGATGGGGGGCTGCTTCTAAGCACAGCTTCAGCATTTGCTCGGCAAGTTCGCGTATCTCCCATTGTGCCCTGTTGCAGCATCTGTGTGCAAAGAAATTCTGCAGGCTGCGGGCATTCATGGTAACCATCATTTTTGTGGTGCATGAGTTGGGAAGCACAAAACGGGCATCCTCAATTGCCGCTTTTTCGGCGGCACGGGAGGCCTGCTTTTCATCCATTCCCTTTTCCAGCAATCCGGACATATGTTTTTCCTTTAGTATGTCGGTAAGCTGCTCATAATATGCCTGATCCTCCTCCATCGCCTTTATATATAATTCCCGTGCTTGGGGGAGGGCTTCAATTTCGGGCGGAACAACATATTCAAAATGGCTTTCCCTCACATATCGCTGACTTTGAACACTGAATGATGCAATGCGGTGGCGGGTTATCTGGGCAAGCAGAGATCTGGATACCCCCTCGATGCCAAATGTGAAAACCGCATGTTCAATAGGGCTTTCGTGCCCGATTTCCGAAAGCATATCCACAAAGGAAGCGACCTTTTCATCAGTAAGCCCGTCCCGCAGATCATCTATTGATGACGGAGAATAACAAAGCTTGGCGGCGGCGGCAACCGTATGCTCCGGCTGAGGTGTATGTGAAATAAGCGATACCTTTATCATAAGGCATTCCCTCCTAAATAAAGATAGAATTTGTTTTATCATTTTTCTGATTTAAACATGACATTTACTGATTTTCAGTATACCAGAATTTTCTCGGAGCTTCAACAAAATTTATGTACAATGGATAGGTAAAAAGATGCCGCTTAAATCGCGGGCGGCAAAACGTAGGGGGCGGATAGCATATGTAATACTCCCTCTGGCGAGGGAGGGGGACCGCAACGCGGTGAAGGGAGAGAAGAGGCTGCTGAAAAAACTTTAAAAGAAAACGGAGAGAATCCGCCCTACGCCTTCATAAATGCATAATTTTAGGGCTGAC
The DNA here is from genome assembly GCA_028683785.1 of Oscillospiraceae bacterium. Lineage (GTDB taxonomy): Bacteria > Bacillota > Clostridia > Oscillospirales > Acutalibacteraceae > Avimonas. The sequence continues at coordinate 10,788 of JAQUHC010000002.1, read as the reverse complement.
GCACGTTTTTCATTGTGCGTCAGCCCGCTCTTTTTTATTTTGTGGTTACGGTACTGTCGGTTGTGGCGGTTGGGGATGTTGTACCGGAGGTTGCGGCGGTTTGTGTTGTTGCAGCAGATGTGTTTGTAGGAATTGTACCGCCTCTGAGGGTTGCAACGGCCGCTATCAGCTGAGGGTCATTTTCCTCGGTTAAAAAGCTGAATTTATTTTTCAATTCGGATGGCATTTCGGAAATCACATCGGGTGCAATTCCTTTGCCTTCCAGTGTGGCTCCGCTTGCAAGAGACAGATAAGCCACAGAAATCTTTATGGCGGCTCCGTCGGCATTTAAGGTGTAATATTCTTGCACAAAGCCCCGTCCGGCAGTATTAACGCCGACGATACTGGTCTTTTTTGATTCCTTTAATACACCTGCAAAAAGCTCGGCTTCCCCTTCGGTTCGGTCATTTACCACGGTAACAGACGGCTTGGTTATTTCATATGCTCCGGTGGATACAAGGTCTTGGGATGTTTCGGTTGTCACCCTGCGGGCATAGGTCCCCCTGGGGATGAGGTAACTTATCACTTCCCCCACGGCTTTTAGGTCGCCGCCCTTATTATTTCTTAAATCAAATATATAGTTTTCGGCGCCCTTTTCTTTGAGTGATTTATATGCATCCCTGAACTGTTGGGGGGTATTGCCGTAAAATGAATTTATACGAATATATCCTGTGCTGCCTATCATGCGGCTTTCTACACTTGTGATGGTATATGGGCTTTCGGAAATTTCAAACGCAATCGAGGTTTTGCCGCGGGTAACCGAAAGCTTAACCTTTTGCGTGAAATTGAGCTTGTAATTCACCTGCGAATATTCCAAAGTATTTATATCATTTCCGTCCAAAAGGGTAATAACATCACCTTTCTGAATGCCCGCCCTGTCGGCAGCAGAGTTTTTGTGAACAGCCGAAATGATAACCGAATTGTTTTCAAGCCTGACAGTCTCAAGTCCGAGCCCGGTCCATTTTCCCAAAAGGCGGTCGGTTTCTTTCTTGTAATCTTCAGCCGACAGATACGACGCATACGGATCATCAATTCCGACAATATATCCTTTGGCAAGCGAGGCACGCAGAGCACCTTCATCAATCTCCCCGAGATAATTCCTGCGAACCTCTTTGTCTACATCCGCAATATAATCGAACATGGCCTGCCGCTGACTGACTTTATCCATCGTATAGTTGAAATACCGCATGGCAACAACCATGGTAACCGAAACGGTAAGAGCAACCGAAATTATGATTAGTGCAATGGTGGCGCCCAGAGTAATTTTTTTATTCATACGAAAGCCTTTCTATCAGTTCATCTTGATATAACCATTTGCAATCGGGTCAACAGCCGAACCATTGACTCGCACCTCAAAATGCAGGTGAGGTCCGGTTACATCCCCGGTATTCCCGGCTTTCGCAATAACCGTTTGCCCGCCGACCACACGGTCACCGACTCGGGCAAATACTTGAGAGCAATGGGCATACAGGGTTGATATTTTATTGCCCCTGCTATCCACACCATGGTCAATAATAATATAATAACCGTATCCGCCGCCCCATACACTGGTGTAGTTTGAGTATATGACAACGCCGCTTGCTGCGGCTACAATGTTTTGGCCGTAAACAGGAACGCTGCCGTTTGCAATATCAATTCCGCGGTGCATTCTGCCCCAGCGCCAGCCATATAAAGAGGATACATTGCGCACCGCAGGAACAGGCCAGTACATGGTTCCCCCGCTGTATTTGCCCTGCGAAACGTTCTGCTCGATTATCTTCTTGATAGCCCTTTCAAGCTCCTCAATTTCCTTTTCTGTCGCCCTTCTCCTCTGCTCATAAACCCTTATATCACTTTGTATTTTCTGTATAACGGAATTTGACTTGCCGTATAATATGTTAAGCTCAGCCTTTCTCTCGTTAGCCTCTTTATTCAGAGCCTTTACATCGGCAAGCTGTTTGTTTACATCCGCTCTATCCTGCGCAAGCTTCCGCTTTTCGGCATCGATTTTTTGTATTTCCTCCTCGAGCTCATCCATAAGCTTCTTGTCGTTTTCAGCCGTGCGCTCCATCATTTTTGATTTTATCAGATAATCGGTATAGCTGTCGGTATCCAGCAGCATCTGCAGTTTCGAAATATTACCTGTTTTTGAAATTGCCCGCAGCCTTTGCCTGAGAGCCTGAAAACGCTCCTCGATTGCCTCTTCCTTTTGTTTGATTTCGGCTTCTTTTTTTTCAATGTTGCTGTTCAGAGATTTGATTTGAGAATTCATGGTATCAATTCGCTTGCCCAAAAGGTTTATCTGGGCGGTGGTATTATTAATTTTACTGTCCAAGGTGTTTTTATATGCCTGCTGGTTGGTGAGGTTTTTTTCCTGGTTGTATATTTTTGTGTCCAGATCCTTTGATTCTTTTCGCAGCTTTTCACTTTCAGCCTGCATTTGGGCAAGAGAATCTGCCTTTACCTTGGTCGACGATAATGCTGTCGATGACATTATGATTAAAGCCACGGCAACCATTAAAGAGACTGTACGCCTGATATTTCCTTTATATGACACCCGAAATACCCCCTTCATCCTTGAGATATTTGCGCATGGATATCCCGCTTCCGGTCATTCCCGTAATGGTACCCAGCACCAAAAATCCAAGCAAAACGATATGCCATATCTCTGAAAAATCCACAAGACCGCCCATTATTCCTGTTCCCATCATCTCATAAAGCTTGCCGTAAATTATTTTGATTATACCAAATGAAAGCAGGCCTGCCACGATTCCCAACACAACACCTTCGATGATAAAGGGAATTCTGACAAACGCATTGGTCGCCCCCACGGATTTCATAATCGATATTTCGAGCCGCCTGCTGTATACCGTGAGCTTGATTGTATTTGCAATTATAAACAGTGAAACAACCAATAACAGTATTACTATCCAACCGCCCACCATCATTACAATCTGACGAAGGCGGGTCAGGCTCTTTGCCATATCCTCATTATAAACCGTGCTTTCCACCTCTGGAATTTGTTCTATCTGGGTCAGCGTTTCCTTAAATGTATTTAAATCCGAAAAGGTTATTACATATGCATCAAGATAGGGGTTATCTTCGCCCTGCATATCTTCATAAACCGCTTTTGGCATGGAATCCTTATATTTAAGAAGAGATTGTTCCTTTGAAATAAACTCAACCTTATTAACATTTGTGATGCCCTTGATTTTATCAAGGAGAACGCTGCTTTGCTCATCTGTGCAGTCCTCTTTGGCAAAGGCTACAACCACATTCTGACCGTACACCCATTCGAATGAATGATCTATATTAACAAAAACAAGGTAAGAAGCCCCTGTCAGCAACAAACATGATACAAGAACGCCGATTGACGCGAAAGCCATAAATTTATTTTGCCATATATTTCGAAAGCCCTCACGTATCAAATATCGCAAGCTGCTAAGACTCATAATCAAAACCATCCTTCCTTGACGGAGGGAAAATACCTGTTGTATCTACCGCATCAGCTTCAAAAGATGAGAGAGTGGGTTTTTTCTCCTCCACTCGCCGGTCAGAAACAACACAACCTTCACGAATTTCAATTACACGGTGGTGGAACATCCTCACAAGATCACGCTCATGTGTGACCATAAGGACGGTGGTTCCCCGACGATTTATCTCGGTCAACAGCTCGACAATCTCATACGAAAGCTCGGGGTCGATGTTGCCTGTGGGCTCGTCGGCAATTATAATTGACGGATTATTAACAAGAGCACGGGCAAGTCCGACGCGCTGCTGCTCCCCCCCCGAAAGCTCGGGAGGATAGCTGCGGGCTTTATTTTGCAGCCCTACTAAACCCAAAATATACGGAACCCGTTTGCGAACGGCCGTATTTGATGATCCGGTCACCCTCATGGCAAAGGCTACATTATCGTAAACCGTCATGTTATTAATCAGTCTGAAATCCTGAAATACAACCCCCATGGTACGGCGGAGATAGGGTATTTCCCGTCGTTTCAGCTTGGACAGTCTAAAGTCGTTTACTATTACTTCACCGGCGCTGGGAACCTCCTCCCGCATCATCAGCTTGAGAAAGGTACTCTTGCCTGCACCCGATGCACCTATTATAAAAACGAATTCGCCCTTTTCAATATTAATGCTTACATCCTTGAGGGCTTTTATCCCGTTATTGTAGGTCTTATGTACTCCTTTGAACTCAATCAATAGGAAATCCCCCTTGCCGATTTATCACAAAAAAGCCATAAATCGATGCGATATTGTATAATACAATCCTACCCCATGACGACCTGCAAAATCAATGCATAAAAAATTCCTGACTTAAATTTCATAATACAGAAAACAGGTGGGTATGGATTGTATTTTGCACACCACCTGTATTTTTCATGAATTATTTATAATGCCAAACACAGGCTTTTAATGCAACCACATCTCCCGCAGAGCACCTGCTGCCCGCGGGAGATTTCGGTATTACTCCGCACTTACTTAATCTATCAATATTTTACGGGATTTGACATCAGGTATTTTTTAACCATGAGTGCCACCTTGAAAATGATGGCATCATCAAATTCCCGAAGGTCTAAGCCTGTCAGCCGCTTGATTTTCTCAAGACGATAAACAAGGGTATTACGGTGCACGAAAAGCTTACGTGAGGTTTCGGATACATTCAGGTTGTTTTCAAAAAATCTCTGGATGGTGAATAAGGTTTCTTGGTCAAGTGAATCAATCGAGCCTTTTTTGAAAACCTCACGCAGGAACATTTCACACAAGGTTGTGGGCAGCTGATAAATCAAACGTGCAATTCCGAGATTATCATAGCTGATTATTGTCTTTTCGGTATCAAAAACCTTGCCGACCTCAAGAGCAACCTGCGCCTCCTTGAAGGAACGCGCCAAATCCTTTATCCCCTCTACCACGGTTCCGATTCCCACGGTTGCCTGGGTATAAAATTCGCTTCCGAGAGTATCCACAATGGAACGCGCCAACTTTTCAAGGTCGCGTGATTCTATTCCCGAACGGATTTCCTTGACAAGGACGATATCATTTTCGTTTATATTGATAACAAAATCCTTATTTTTATCGGGAAAGAGATTTTGAATAACATCGTAAGCCGAAATGTCGTTGTGTGAGGTTATCCGAATTAATAAAGCCACGCGGTTGGCATCATTGTTGAACCTGAGTTCTCTGGCTTTCAGATAAATATCCCCCGGCAGTATGTTATCGAGAATGACATTCTTAACAAAATTGCCTCGGTCATATTTCTCATCATAATACTGCTTAATGCTGGAAAGAGATATCGCAAGGAGAGACGCATACTTTGCCGCCTGGTCATCGTTTCCCTCAACAAAAAGCAGATACTCGCTGCGCGGACGCGAACCAAAGGATTTATAAGTATATCCCTCGCTTACAAACGCATCCTTAATTAAAAATGAATCTGTATTTATTGCGTCACATGACTCCCCGATACGGCCAAGATCGCTGCATGCTATCACAGCCATGGATTCATCTACCACACCGATGGTACGATCAATGGTATCCTTCATCTGATGCACAACACCCTGAAAAAGCCTGTTGGACATATTATTTCCCCTCTTCGTTTTGTTTTATAATTAAACTCGTTACATTGATAACCCCGAACCCTGTTTATATACTACGGGCATTATGTTTAATAATACACAATAACCAATAATTTTTCAAGGACAAACCCCGAAAAAATCTCAATGAATGACAATTATTTTATACTTTTTACAATTTAGACACACAAAACGAGTGAAAAACGCCTTTTTCCCCATTTCGGAAGCGGTAAACGCGGTCAGCAAGGGAGCCTTAAGGGTGCTTTATACTAATCTCAAATAAAAGCGACGATAAAATTATCGTTCAGAACGCGTTCTTCCTAAAGAACGCATCACTCCATTTTATCGGCTTTTATAATTGAGATTAGTATTATATTAAATCTTTATAAACCACCGAAACATAAAATCAAAAATTCCATATATCCCGCGCATAATCGCGGATTGCACGGTCGGATGAAAATCTGCCGCTGCCGGCCGTGTTTAGCAGCGCCATCCGCCCCCATTTATGCCGATCTTTATATACATCTGCCGATAGCTTTTGAGCGCGTGTATAATCCTCAAAATCGGCAAGCACCATATACGGATCACCACCGACCAGCGAACCTGCCACATCACCATATGAGCTTCCGCCGAATCCCTTGAATAAATAATCAATTGCGCGGTGTATATTCATGTTGGAATTGTAGATGGCCTGCGGATTATATCCGCCTCGCTTTTTCAGCTCCTCCACCTCTTGTGCGGTCATGCCGAACAGAAAGATGTTGTCTCTCCCCACCGCTTGGGTGATTTCGACATTGGCACCGTCCAGCGTTCCCATTGTGACAGCGCCGTTCATCATCAGCTTCATGTTGCCTGTTCCGCTTGCCTCTGTTCCGGCAAGAGAAATCTGTTCGCTGATATCGGCGGCAGGCATAAGCAACTCTGCAAGGGTTACCCGGTAATCCTCCAGAAAAACCACCTTAAGCTTATCCCTTACGGCAGCATCATTTTCAATTTCCTTGCCAAGCGCATATATAAAACGGATTATTTCCTTTGCCAGATAATACCCCGGTGCGGATTTTGCTCCGAACAGATATGTTCGCGGCACGAAATCCATGCCGGGATTTTCTTTCAATTCCAGATATGAATGAAGTATATGCAGAGCGTTAAGGTGCTGCCGTTTATACTCATGCAGCCGCTTCACCTGCACATCAAAAATCGAATCAGGGTCAACACTTATTCCGTTATGCTCCTTAATATATGCGGCAACGCGCTCCTTATTCGCACGTTTAATATCAAGGAATTCCTCAATCGCGGAGATATCATCGGCATACGGCTTCAGCCTTGACAGCTCGGCCGCATCAAGCACAAATCCGTCCCCGATTTTATTCTTGATAAAGCTCGTTAACCTCGGATTGGCCTGGCAAAGCCAACGACGATGGGCAATTCCGTTTGTGACATTGCGGAATTTTTGAGGCATCACGGAATATGCATCTTTGAATACATCTTTTTTTAATATGTCGCTGTGAAGCTGAGATACCCCGTTTACCGAATGAGCCGCGGCAACGCACAGGTTAGCCATTTTTATTACTCCGAAGCTGATGATTGCCATCCTGCCCACCTTATCACGGTCCCCGCCGGTAAGCTCCATCATTTTTGCGCTGTACCGATTGTTAATTTCCCGCACAATCTGATAAATTCTCGGCAGTCTTCTGCTGAAAAGATCTTCAGGCCAGCATTCCAGGGCTTCTCCCATCACGGTATGATTGGTATAAGCAACCGTCCTTGAAACAATATCCCACGCCGAATCCCACGAATATCCGCACTCGTCCATAAGAATTCGCATAAGCTCGGGAATTGCAAGGGTCGGGTGGGTGTCGTTGATGTGTATTGCGGTCATATCGGGCAGCGAATCAAGTGTACCGTATACATCGAGATGACGACGCACAATATCCTGAACCGACGCCGAAACCAGAAAATACTGCTGTGAAAGGCGCAGAGATTTGCCCTCTCGATGATTATCGGCGGGATACAGAACCTGGGTGATAACCTCGGCCATAGACTTCTGCTCCATGGCGCGTATATATTCGCCCTGATTAAAAAGCGACATATCCATACCCGGGGCGGTGGAGCGCCACAGCCTCAAGGTGGAAATTCCCCGCCCGTCCTTGCCCGCCACCATCATATCATAAGGTTGAGCAAGCACCACATTGGCGTTTTCATGCTCAACATGATGATGTCCGTCGTCCCACCATTCCCGTATATTCCCTCCGAACATGACTTGTTTTGTCAGCTCGGGTCTGGGCAGCAGCCATACTTCGCCGCCGGGAAGCCAAAAGTCGGGCATCTCGGTCTGCCACCCATCCACCAGCTTTTGACGGAAAATGCCGTATTCATAAAGCAGAGAATAGCCGATTGCAGGAATAGACTGTGTTGCCATGCTGTCAAGAAAACAAGCCGCCAACCGCCCCAGCCCGCCGTTTCCAAGCCCCGCATCCGGTTCCAGTTCAAAAAGTGTGTCCAGCTTCACATTGTACTTCTTCAAAACGGTGGTTGCTTCATCGGTTATATTCAAATTGAAAAGCGTATTTTTCAGTGAGCGCCCCATTAAAAATTCCATACACAGGTAATACACCTGGCGAGTGTTGTTTTTATGGGCTTGCTGTATATATTTTAGCCGCTTTTGGCGCATAATATCACGAAGCACCAGTACCAGCGCATTGTAGAAATTTTCATTGGTGGCATTTTGGGGCTGTACCGAAAAATTATGTAACAGCTTGGAGGTGAGCAAAGAGGATAATTCTTCTTCCGTAACCCCGCTTGTATTTTCTGTATTCATATCAAAATTTCTCCTTTAAAAAGGTAATGACAATAAGCTCAAGAATTATTTATTTGATTGCTACTACATTATATATTGAAATGTCGTATTATGCAACAATTTATCATTATTACCTATATTTAAAGTGATATTAATTCGTATTGTTGATTAAATCATACACTATGTACAATTTATTGATGGTTATTTGGTGTAACAATAATTTATAACTTTTTTTATTAAACCCTCTTGACTTTTTAAAGTCTCTATGATATTATTACGATAGACCAAAATAATATTATGAAGGGATGAAGTTTGAAAAATAAATTCTTCAAACTTTTCACTGCGAAAGGATGGTCATAAAAATGAAAAACACCTATACCATCCCCTGCAATATTGCACAAACTCTTAATCTCATCGGTGACCGTTGGACAATTCTCATCCTGCACCGCCTTCTCAACGGCGAATCCACCTTTAAGCAGTTGCAGGACAGCTTGGATGGGATTCCGAGCAACCTTCTGTCCAACCGTCTTAAATCATTGGAGAACGACGGACTGGCCTGCAGCGAACTGTATCAAGATCACCCGCCCAGATACCGATACACCTTGACCGAAAGCGGCAGCGATTTAAATGATGTATTCAACGCACTCTTTTTATGGGGCGATAAGCATCTGACAACCTGTTATAAACGGCTTGTTCATCAAAAATGCGGCTGCGGGGTTGAGCTTAGGTATTATTGCACCACCTGTGGCAGAACATTAACCCCCGACGAGCTTGAAATTCGGGATGAGCAGAAGAATTTGGGCGCAAATCCGAAAGGAGAATGACCATGAGCAAACGAACCGACATAGTGATAATCGGAGGCGGGCCTGCGGGCATGTCGGCAGCCGTCAATGCTGTCGCAAGGGGTAAAAGCGTGCGGCTGCTGTCTTCCGAGGGCAACAATCTCGGGCGCGCCGAACTTGTGGATAATTACCTTGGCTTTTATAAGCTTACCGGGGCTGAGCTGATGCAGAAATTTTCCGAACATACAGCCTCTTTGGGGATAATCCACGAGAAAGGGCGGGCAGCAAATATAATGCCTCTGGGCGATTATTTTATGATCAATTTTGCCGGAGAAATCATAGAAGCCGCCACCGTGGTTTTAGCGATAGGGGTTGCAAAGGCGCGGGCTGTCCCGGGCGAGGAGCAACTTCTGGGCAGGGGTATCAGCTATTGCGCAACCTGTGACGGTATGCTATATCGGGGTAAAAAAGCAATAGTATGGGGGCTTGCTCCCGACGCGGCGGAGGAAACCAATTTTCTCGGAAGCATCGGTGTTGATGTCACAATGGTTGCTAAGGGTGACCGCCCGGCGGAGCTTAACCCATCCATCCCCTTTATTTCGGACACTGTTCGGGCTGTAATCGGGGATGATTCCGTTAAGGCGGTTGATTTGGGGGATAACGCCCTCGAGACCGACGGGGTTTTTATACTCCGCAACGCCATTGCCCCCACAACCCTTGTTCCGGGGCTTGAAACAGAAAACGGATTTATCAAGGTCAACAACCGCATGGAAACAAACATCCCGGGTCTGTATGCCGCAGGCGATTGCACCGGCTCTCCCCTTCAAATATCCAAGGCGGTTGGAGAAGGTCTTATTGCGGCACAGAAGGCAGCAAAATATATCGATACAACAAAATCATAAATATAAATTTTTGATGAAAGAGGTAGATTTTATGTCAACAGCAATTATTCATCCCAACGTATCCGAATTTGATGAGTTATTATCCGGAGATAAGCCCGTACTGGTAGACTTTTGGGCGGATTGGTGTATGCCCTGCCGGATGCTTGCCCCGATAATCGATCAGTTAGGAGATAAGTACGCGGGCAAAGCCACCATTGCAAAGGTCAATGTCGATGAGCAATCAGGGCTTGCCGCCCGCTACCGTGTCCAGTCCATCCCCACCGTTATGATATTCAATAAGGGTGAGCTTGTGGATACCCAAGTAGGGCTGCGCTCGGCAGATGTTTATTCCCGCGTTCTCGATTCATTGATTTAATCTTGCAGAAAAAGGCTGATACTTATTTAATTATTTAGTATTCAAAACACAATCGCACCGTATTTTGCGGCAATATCTTCAATCAACTGCTTGTCGATTTCACACATCGAGTCCACCAGCAGCCGCCCGGGAAAGATTCTTAACGCCCGTTCAAGTAATTCGGGGCTGTCGGTGTTCAGGGCAAGGGGTATTCTGCTCATCCCGCCGTATTCAAGCAGATTATCCAAATCACCGGGCAGTGTCAAGCTCAGCAGCGCAACATTAGAATTCAACTCAGCCTGGATAAGCCTGTCCGCCAAATCACTGTCGCAGGGGATAAGCTCCCCGGTATCTATATGATCGGCCAGCAAAAACGCCTCGC
>JAQUHC010000055.1 GCA_028683785.1 Oscillospiraceae bacterium | reverse complement strand
ACGAATTTCGTCATAATCGTCACAATTTCAAAGCTATAATTATATTAATCTCAAATAAAAGCAGTAATAAAATTATCGCTTAACGCATTTTTATTAATAATATATTGCTTTAAATTGTGGAGGTGACGGGAAATATGCCTGTTATATATATTGATGTGTTGCTTGCTCTGAATTTATTTATCGATTTTCTATTGTTATCGCTGGTTAGACGAGTTCTCCGCATACCATCTAAGAGGCTGAGGCTTGTGTTGGGCTCGCTTGCCGGGAGTATCTCCTCCTGCCTGCTGTTTCTGCCCGATATCCCCTCTCCCCTCTCATTTCTGATTAAGATGGCTTCTGCCTGTATAATAGTTCGAATATCATTTGCTTGGAGAGGCTCAATAATTTACATAAAGCAGATTGCGGTATTCCTTATATCCTCCACAATATTTGCTGGCATTTCAGTTGCCATCTGGTTCTTTGTCGCACCTACAGGCTTTTATGTGGTAAACGGAGTTGTATATTACAATGTGTCCCCACTTGTTCTCACAGCCCTGACAGTAATATGCTATTTTGCCGTCAGCATTTATGACAAGCTGACGCATAAACGGTTGGCTGAGGGACAGGGCTATCGGCTCATAATTGACAACGGAAAAGGTATTATCGGTCTAAGAGCTTTATATGACACAGGACACCATGCAACAGATGTTTTTTCGGGCAGTCCGGTGGCCATTGTAAGATTAGGAGCCATAGAAAATTTTTTGCCTGATAATTTACTCTCCTCTTTTAAACAGGCTCTTGACGGTACAAATTCAACCAAGCAAGACGCATTAACCGCTGCAGTAAAGGAAAGGCTTCGCATGATACCATTTCAAACCGTAAACGGTACCGGTCTGCTTCCGGCATTCCGGCCGGACAAAATAGAGCTGTCAACCCGGGAAGCTCATGCGGATGTGACCGGTTGTTATGTAGCTGTTTGCAGCATGTTGGGGCGGGGCGAATATGATGCAATTATCGGCACTGATATGATAAATCTGCTTGAAAGGAGGGACGGTCATGCTAAAAATATCAGCCTTCATATATGAAATAATACATCGCCTTCTATTGAGGATATCGCAAATTTTTGCCGATGATTCCTATTATATCAACGGAGCGGATACCCTCCCCCCTCCTCTTACCGCGGAGGAAGAGGCAAATGTTTTTTCAAGAATTCAGTCAGGAGAATTGAATGCAAAAGATGATCTGATAACGCATAATCTAAGATTGGTTGTATATATCGCCCGTAAATTTGAAAATTCCGGGGTTGGCATAGAGGATTTGATTTCGATAGGAACAATAGGTTTGATAAAAGCGGTTAATACATTCTGCCCATCTCGCAATATTAAGCTGGCTACATATTCATCCCGTTGCATAGAAAACGAAATACTAATGTTTTTGAGAAAAAATTCTCAATTGCGAAATGAGATGTCTATTGATGAACCCCTTAATGTCGACTGGGACGGAAACGAACTGCTGTTATCAGATATTCTGGGCAGTGAGCCGGATATTGTAAACCATGATATCGAACAAGAGGCAGAAAAAAACCTGCTGTTGGATTGTGTATCCAATCTGTCGGAACGGGAGCAGTTTATCATGTGTCTTCGTTTCGGAATTAACGGAAACAAAGAGCATACACAAAAAGAAGTTGCCGATCTCCTGGGTATTTCACAATCATACATTTCACGGCTTGAAAAAAAGATAATTAAAAGGTTAAAAAAAGATTTCGAAAAAGCATGTTAGAGCAAAATATTACGTACAAATATAAAATATCGGGATTGCCCAAGTTCGAGGCAATTCCGACATTTTTTTGCATTTAGCGCCCCTCAGCCATATTTTATAATAAATTGTTATGGATTTGTTAAATTACAATCATATATTTCAATATTGGTTACTATTTTTATATCACAATTATATATACTTATCATAATATCATCACATTTGTTTGTTATAATCATTATGGAATTACCTTTATATGCTAAATTATGGGAGGGTTGATATGAAAACCGAAACTGTAAAGTGCTGCTGTCAAAATTCCGAAGATGGCGAAAAGTATCAGGAAATAGCCAACATAATCGACCTCTACAAGGACAAAAAGGGAAGTCTGATTCAAATTCTGCATCTTGCCCAAGAAATCTATGGTTACCTACCTTTAAAATTGCAAAAATTCATCGCCGCCTCACTTGAAATACCCCTGTCCGAGGTATCGGGGGTAATAACCTTTTATTCTTTTTTTTCCACCAAACCCCGCGGAGAACATACAATAAGGGTTTGCTTGGGTACCGCATGTTATGTCAGAGGGGGCAAAAAGCTGATTGAGCGGCTGCAGGAAATCTTGAAAATTCAGGCAGGCGACACCACCAATGACGGTAAATTCACATTTGAAATTGCGCGTTGTATCGGAGCTTGCGGCTTGGCTCCCGCCATGATGATTGATGATGTTGTTTATAAGCAGGTGAATGTCAATAAGCTGGAATCCATCTTATCAAAATATTAAGCAAGGGGGTGGCCTTTATGAGTGCTGCAATAAAAAACATAGCCGATCTAAATCGCATTAAAGAGAATTATAATCGGCAGCTTAAAAAATATAAATATCAAGTGCTGGTCTGTAGCGGGGCAGGCTGCATATCATCAAACTGTGGGCTTGTCAGGGATGCGGTGATTGATGAAGTCAATAAGAACGGGCTTCAAGATCAGGTTGCGGTATTTGAAACCGGATGTATGGGAACCTGTGCTATGGGGCCGGTCATGCTCATTCTTCCCGATAAAATTTTCTACACCGAGCTGACACCCGAAACTGCAAAACACATAATAAAAAGTCACATTATTCAGGGAGTTATTTTGGAGCAGTATACCTTTTTTGATAGTTCACTGCTTAAGCATATTCCCAATATTGACGATATTGATTTCTTTAAGAACCAAGTCAAAATTGCTTTAAGGAACTGCGGCTCCATGGATTATAAAAGCCTTGATGCCTACATCGCAAGAGACGGTTATTATGCTGCTCAAAAAGCGATTTCATCAGACAGAATGGGAATTATCCAAGAGGTTAAAAAATCCGGTCTTAAGGGGCGCGGCGGGGCAGGTTTTCCCGCAGGAATTAAGTGGGAAGCAGGTTATAATGCCAAAAGCGACGTTAAATACATAGTATGCAATGCCGATGAAGGGGATCCCGGCGCATTTATGGACCGAAGTATTATAGAGGGAGATCCCCATACCCTTATTGAAGGGATGATTATTGGGGGTTACGCAATCGGTGCGGAGATTGGCTATGTCTATGTACGCGCCGAATACCCTATTGCAATAGAACGCCTTAAATTTGCCATCCAAGAAGCTAAAAAACACGGTCTGTTAGGATGCAAACTCTTTGGAAGTGATTTTGTTTTTGATATTGAAATTAGAATAGGCGCCGGGGCATTTGTATGCGGCGAGGAGACCGCACTTATGTCATCTATAGAGGGACAGCGGGGCGAACCCAGACAAAAGCCTCCTCTCCCCTTCCAGAAAGGTTTATTTGAAAAGCCTACGATAATCAACAATGTCGAAACCCTCGCGTCAATACCTGTAATCCTTCTTAAAGGAAGCGAATGGTATTCGCAGTTCGGCACAGAAAATTGTAAGGGTACCAAGGTTTTCGCCCTTGCAGGTGATGTCGTCAATACGGGTATTATTGAAGTACCTATGGGAATGCCATTGGGTGATATTCTTTTTAATATCGGCGGTGGAATGCAGAATAAAAAGAAGTTTAAGTCCGCACAAATCGGGGGGCCGTCCGGTGGATGTATCACCCAAGATAATCTAAATGTATCCACCGATTATGATTCTCTAACCAAATTAGGCGCAATCATCGGTTCGGGCGGTCTTATCGCCATGAATGAAGATACTTGCATGGTGGATACGGCTAGATTTTTTATGGACTTTATTCAGGATGAATCCTGCGGTAAATGTGTAGCCTGCCGTCTTGGTACCAAAAGAATGCTTGAAATTCTTGAAAGGATAACCCGCGGTGAGGGTCGCCTAGGAGATATTGAGCTTCTTGAAGAACTCGGGGAAACTATAAAAGAAACGGCCATGTGCGGTCTGGGGCAGACTGCTCCAAATCCGATTTTAAGCACAATTCGATATTTCAGAAATGAATATAATGAGCATATTCATAGCAAGTATTGCCGCGCGGGAGTATGTTCTGAGCTGTTTATTTCCCCCTGTGAAAACACCTGTCCCGCCAATATAAACATTCCCGGTTATCTTTCCCTTGTTGCAGCAGGTCGGTTTATCGACGCTTATAATCTTATCAGGCAGGAAAATCCTTTTCCTGCTGTATGCGGACGGATATGCACCCACCCGTGCGAAGATAAATGCCGTCGCGGAACAATTGATGAGGCGGTGGCAATTTGCGACATTAAACGATTTGTCGCCGATTACGCCCATAAAAATGAGATGCCGTTTTCAAACGATCTTGTATTTCCGAAAAACGGTAAAACTGTCGCTGTTATCGGTGCCGGAGCCTCCGGGCTTACATGCGCATATTATCTTGTTCGCGTCGGTTATACGGTGGATGTGTTCGAAGCACATTCTGTTGCCGGAGGGGTGTTGGCATTCGGAATACCCGAATATCGGCTGCCAAAAAAGGTTTTAGAGCATGAAATTGATTTGATAATCCAAAGCGGTGTGAATATTCATCTTAACACCGAGGTTGGAAAGGATATTAATTTTAAAAAGTTGAAATCCCAATATGATTCCGTTTATATTGCGACCGGAACACAATTCCCCCAGCTGGTAAATATACCGGGTGAAAATCTTCCCGGGGTCATACACGGCATCAACTTTCTGAAAAAGGTCAACCTGAATGATGATGTTATTCTCGGTAATACTGTTGCGGTAATCGGTGGAGGAAACACTGCAGTCGACTCTGCCAGAACAGCTTTGCGGTTGGGTGCTTCCAAGGTTATGATGATATACAGGCGTAATATCGAAGCAATGCCAGCAAGTGATACAGAAATACATGAAGCGGTCACCGAGGGTGTTGAAATCATTCAACTTGCCGCTCCTGTCAGATTTATAGCCGGAAAGGATGGTTGTTTATCAAAAATCGAGTGTATCAAAATGAAACTGGGCGAATTTGATAAATCAGGTAGAAGAAAATCGGTTGAGATTGAAGGTTCAAACTTTTTTTTGGATGTTGATAATGTAATTCCTGCCGTCAGTCAGTATTCAGATCTTCCGTTTGTCCGTAAGGATGAAATCAACGTTACATCATGGGGGACCTTTGTGGTGGATGATGATACGCTTATGACCACCATGGAGGGTGTCTTTGCCGGCGGAGATGTTGCCAGGGGTCCTGACACCGTAATAAGCGCGATAGCCGACGGCAAAAAGGCTGCCGAATCAATCGACAGATATTTGGGAGGCACAGGAAAGTTAAATAAGGGCAATCCGATTGATATTCCCGATAAGCATGATGAAGATGAAATTATTGCTCACAGCCGTTTCCCTATGGAAATGCTGGACATCGAGGAGCGTACCGATTCCTTTGACGAGGTGGTACTCGGATATCACAAACTAAATGCAATGGCCGAAGCAATGCGTTGTCTGCATTGCGACAGGAGGTGTTGATATGATAAACTTAACGATTAACGGTAAAAAAATATCCGCTTCAAAGGGCACAACAATTATGGAAGCCGCAAAAGCGAATAACATCAACATTCCCAACCTTTGTTACCTTCAGGATGTACATAAATTCGGTTCCTGCAGAATTTGTGTTGTTGAGGTAAAGGGTGCTAAAACACTTCAGGCATCTTGCATGACGGCTGTATCTGAGGGCATGGAGGTTTACACCAACTCAGATAAGGTGCGCAAGGCACGCAAGGTGCTGTATGAGCTTATATTATCCGACCATTCTCAGGAATGCTTAAGCTGTAAACGCAACAAAAGCTGTGAACTTCAAGAGTTGGGGAAAACTCTAGGAGTCGAAGAGACCCGCTTTGACGGGAAGCGCTCAAATTGTGTTATCGATGTGTCCCCCTCAATAACCCGCGATACATCAAAATGTATTCTTTGCAGAAGATGCGTAACCGCCTGTAATGAAATTCAGGGCAACGGCGTTATAAATGCTCAGAACAGGGGTTTTGATACCGTTATCGGTACCGCCATGGATTTGCCGCTTGGCGAAGTCAACTGTGTATTCTGCGGGCAATGCACCGTCGTCTGTCCTGTCGGTGCATTAAAAGAAACCGATTCTGTTGAGGATGTTTGGGATGCCATCAATAATCGAGAAAAATATGTTGTTGCCCAGACGGCTCCGGCAATCCGTGTGGCTTTAGGAGAAGAGTTCGGTTATGAGCCCGGTACCCTAGTTACGGGCAAACTGGCTGCCTCACTTTGCGCACTGGGATTTGACAGTGTATTTGATACCAATTTTACGGCGGATCTTACTATTTTAGAAGAGGGAACCGAGCTTTTACATCGGCTGAAAAATGCTGTGAGCGGCAAAGAGGCAATCTTGCCCATGATTACAAGCTGCAGTCCGGGTTGGATAAAATACATAGAACATACCTATCCCGAAAAGTTAGAGCATTTATCCACCTGTAAATCTCCCCACACCATGATGGGAGCCTTGATTAAGTCCTATTACGCAAAATTAATCGACACCGACCCGAATAATATTTATGTTGTATCAATAATGCCCTGCACGGCAAAAAAGTTCGAAATATCGCGGCCTGAGATGAAAAATGACGATATACCCAATGTCGATGCGGTCCTCACCACAAGGGAGCTTGCATCAATGATAAAAGGAGCAGGCATAGATTTTGTAAAGCTTCCGGATGAGGAGTTTGATAATCCTCTGGGCATGTCAACCGGAGCCGCAGATATTTTCGGTATTACCGGAGGTGTTATGGAGGCAGCTTTGAGAACAGTTTATGAACTGGTAACCGGTCGTGAAATTCCGTTTAAAGACCTGCATGTTAAACCGATTATCGGCTTTGACAGAGTTAAAACTGCAGAAATAAAAATTGAAAACCCATTACCCGAATATCAGGCATTTGACGGAGTTACATTAAATGTAGCCGTAACCAGCGGAACAAAGGGTGCTAGACAATTGATGGATGAAATCATCTCAGGTAAATCCAAATACCATTTTATTGAGGTTATGGGCTGCCCCGGCGGCTGCATAACCGGCGGAGGCCAACCCAGATCACAAGATCCGAAGATCGGTGAAAAAAGATTGAAAGGGCTTTATATAGAGGATGAGAGCAAACCTCTCAGAAAATCACACGAAAACCCTTATATTATGGAAATTTATAAGGAATTCCTGGAATACCCCGGCAGTCATATTTCACATGAGCTTCTTCATACACATTATGTAAGACGGGGCATATTCAACGAGCTAACCGACGAAAGATTCGCAATAAATGGGGGTATAAAATCGGTGAAATACAAGTTGAATGAAGGCTCTTCTCAAAACGGTAATATTTCAGACCGAAGGAAAAGAGTTCGCGAAGAACCCGAATCGGAAGAACTGCTTGTTCTGAGAGCCGAAAACGAGAAGTTGAAAAACGAGCTTGCAGATACCCTTGAAACAGTGGAGATATTCAAGCAGGTTATTGCCGACCATTCGTGTAATAAGAGTGATTAATAATATTTATGGCTTTAAAAAACAACCACCTTCGGGAGAAAAGCCGGGGGTGGTTTGGTTTGCAGTCGTGGCAACATACCTCCCTTACATTGTCTATTGCAACAAGTTAATAGTTTTGTTGTCAAAATATTATTGTATTAATTTTAAATTTGTAATATAATATGAATAAGCATCATTTTGATCATTTTTTAAGGGATGAATGCATGGATGACATCAGGTTATTGATTGCCGAGAGCAACCCCGATATAATCAGTTCCGTTAAGGATTGTATCGATACCGAGTGTTATTATATCGACTTGGTACCGAACGGTATTGCTGCGATTAAATCTTTTAGAAGAAACAGCTATGACCTTGTCATTATTGATTCTCATCTACCCGAGCTCGACGGCTATAATGTATGTTATCAGATAAGAAAGGTCTCGGACATTCCGATAATTATTATAAGCAGCATGAAGAAAGAAACGGATAAACTGTCATTTTACAAAATAGGTGCAGACGATTTTCTAGTAAAACCTATATCAATGCCCGAGCTTATGGCAAAAATAAAAGTGTTATTGCGTAGAACCGTCGGATTAAAAAGCATTTCACCCCGAATAATTTTGGTCGACCAGATACATATTGATACTGTATCAAGGGTGGTATACATCGATGATAAAGAGATACAGCTGACGCCCAAGGAATATGAGCTTCTTCTTTATTTGTCTCAAAATCCGAACAGGGCATTATCAAGAGAGGTGCTGCTGAATGAGGTTTGGGGAGTTGATTTCATAGGTTCTGACAGAACGGTTGATACGCATATAAAAACACTTCGGGATAGTTTGAAACCCTATCATCAATGCATCTCTACCGTATGGGGATACGGATATAAATTAGAATTATTATAATATATTGTATATAAAGCATTGTATTCGAAGACAATTATTGTCTCAACTTTCGGTAAGGAGCGGAAATTTTTATGGCTGAAAATGATTTAAACCGGGTTCTTTCGTCACACGGAATTCGTCCGACACTGCAAAGAATTGCTGTTTATAAATACCTATTGTCCCATCCCGTTCACCCTTCGGCTGATACAATTTACAGGTCGTTATCTGATGAATTCCCGGTGTTTTCAAGAACAACAATCTACAATACCCTTAACTCGCTTGTAAAATCGGGCTTGGTAAGGCCGATAAATATCCAGCATGATGAACAGAGGTTTGATTCAACTACCGAGGATCACGGTCATTTTTTTTGTATAAAGTGTAATGAAATAAGTGATTTTGATATAACACAGAAAATTTTAGATGATTTATGCCCCGAGGGATATCAGAATATCAGGGTTGATATTTTCATAACCGGTTTTTGCCCGAAATGCAAAGATAAGCAATAAATATATGCGTTTAAAATAGGATAATGTAATAGCCCTATTTCATATTGTTACTAATTGCGGTGTCTAATCATTCTTTTAAAATCAAAATTGGGTCAGACATCTTAAATCTGATAATGGTTATAATATTACTTATCAGTAATATGCACAGCTGAAATACTAGTACAATCAAGTAAGATGATATTTGAAATGGCAGATAGATATTAAACGTAATCCTCAAAAAATATTGAGTTAATAAAAAGATAACACTGGAAAAAAAAGAGCCTATAACATATCCGATTATGGATAATGATCCCGTTTCCAATATAGTGATTATTAACAAATGAGTATTTTTGTAACCAATAGCCTTCAAAACAGCTAGATCGCTTTTTTCTTCTGCCAACTTATTTTGACAAAAAATAAATAAAGCGACGACAAAAAAAATTGCTGATATTATTAAGAGATATAAGCAGATTTTTGATGTGAAGACCATGATAGACATTGTATTATCTTCTAATTTTATAGTTGCATTTTTATTATTTCTCGAGTTTATTGCCATTACACTTAAAAACATTTCAAGTGTGTATATCCCGAGTAATATAACACATGTGATTAATAACAAAAAGATTGTACTTTTTACTTTATTGCGAAAAATGTTTTTATAAGCTATGTAACAAAAATGTTTATTCATTCTTATTTTCCCGCCAATGCATTAACAACAGATAATTTAGCAATTCTAACCACAGCAGCAACACTCCCAACAATAGGAATAAAGATCGTTATAATAACAGCAATTACAATGCTCTTAATATTAATATTCATAGTAATTTTAGCCCAAAATGCATCTCCGTCTACCAGCATACTATGTAGGAAATTCGTTCCAATAAACGAAATAATTACTCCAATAATACAGCTGATTATACCCAAGAATATTGCTTCAGCTATCTGTATTGAAACAACTTCTATATTTTTGTATCCTATCGCCTTCATCAATCCTATTTCTTTTGTACGGTTTTTTACTGACCGTAATGTTGAAATTAAAATAATAAACGAACATGATACTAGTAACAATGTTGACAATGCAATTCCAAAGAGTTCGATCAATATATACATATCTGTGTTTGTGTGCGAAACAGGCTCAACCCAAAAACCTGCTTGTAAAAGGTTTGATTCTATTTTATTCATATTTTTATAATCATCTGCAACTACAATTATTATTTCCTGAGATTCCTCAATCGCTTTTTCATATTTTTCATTTATATTATAAACATCTGCGTTTGGCACATAACAGACATTACTATCGTCTAATGTGACTGTTACATCATATATGCCTATTACTTTAAATGAATATGAAATACCACTTCCATCGCATTTTAGTGTTACTGTTTTATCAATTAGACTTTCTCCGTTGATTATTCCTTCATCATCATAATCAGTAAGCTCAAAAGCAGATGAACTCGGATAGAATTTGTTAGGTATCACTCCAACATTGTGGTCATTATCGGTATATGCTTTTCCTTTTATAATTTTAGGCAACATAGCATTGTTAGCACCGCTTAATATTATTCCTCCATCTAAATTGTTATTTTCTTCAAATAAATTAGAGATTCCTGATGCATATCTCCCAAAACTTGAATATGCTGCAATAACATGGTCGAAATCTAGTATTTTATTAATAGATTCACTTGTTGATTTTTTTGCAGTTCCTGTTTCCAACCCCGCTTGTAGAGTTCTTTTTGCAATACCGTTAACCTGAACTTGTTTTGTTATGTCTTGGATATAATTTGAAAGTGTCTGCGTTATAACTAGTGAAGTTATAGAAGATGTAAGTAGAATAATGACCGCGATAGTTGATATCTTTCTGCGAGAAAGATTTTTCCATAAAATAGACATAAAATATAATGATTTCATTGCATCGCCCTCATATAAACAAGCCGCTTTTCATTTGAAAAACTTTGTCTGCATACTTTTTAACAAGTGGATTATGACTAACTACAAAAACGCACTTACCTTCCTGGCTTATCATTTTAAGAATTTCAAACACTTTTACCTCATTATCAGCATCTAAATTACCGGTAGGCTCATCAGCAAAAACACAAGTTGGATTATTTGCCAGCGCACGTGCAATAGCAACTCTTTGCTGTTCTCCACCGGAAAGCTCTTTTGGAAAATGATTTGCTCTGTCCCCAACTCCCAGTTTTTTTAATAAATCAACTGCGCGGTTTTTTAGAGGACTTGTGATTTCAGGATTAATAAACATAGGTAACATAACATTTTCAAATGCGTTCATTTTACTATTTAAATAAAATGATTGAAATACAAAGCCAATATGTTTCATTCGTATTTCTGCTCTTCTATTTTCTGTGAGTTTTGAAACATCTTTACCCATAAATGATAGTGAGCCTTTGGTTATACCATCAAGCAACCCCATTATTTGAAGCAGTGTGGATTTGCCGGATCCGGAATGTCCCATTACAGCATAAAACTTTGACTTTTCCAATTCCAAGTCAATACCCTTTAAAGCTGCCACCCCGTTTTGATATTGCTTTATTATATTTTTAGCTGATATAATATTACTCATTTTTCATGTCACCTCCGAACGCAAGAATTATGTTATAAACCATTTGATTACTATATTATCGTAACATAACTTTATTTGTCAATATAAGGGTGACATAATTTGTTTCATATGATATATTTTAGTATAATATATTAAATAACAATATATATATCATTGTTTTTGTGAGGAATTATCCCTTCGTAATGGCTCTTTTCCTAACTCCGTGAAAGTGGTATAATTATCGCGGTGATGAAAATGCAAGGATTTGAAAATTACGAGAACATGTTTGCACAATCTATAGGGGTAGTAGAACCCTGGAAAATAGAGCA
>JAQUHC010000181.1 GCA_028683785.1 Oscillospiraceae bacterium | reverse complement strand
CTCCTCAATATTTGCATGATGTCCCGACAGAAGAATCTCGGGCACCTGACGACCTCCCATACCGCCGGACGGGTATATTGGGGATATTCGAGCAGCCCAGAATAATGGCTTTCATCCGTGAAGCATACTTCGTCCGAGAGCACGCCGTCAACCATTCGGGCGATACAATCAATCAAAACCAAGGCCGGCAGCTCTCCGCCGGTGAGAACATAATCCCCTATTGAAATCTGCTCGTCGACAAGGGCGTCAATAACCCGCTCGTCCACCCCCTCATAGTGGCCGCATAAAACGCATAATTCGGGCAGCTGTGCAAGCTCCCGCGCCCTATGCTGGGTCAGAACCGCCCCCTGAGGCGACATATAAACAAAATGCGGCCGCCGCCCGAGCTGTTCACAAACGGCGCGAAAACAGTCGGCAATCGGCTGGGCATTCATCACCATTCCCATGCCGCCCCCATACGGCGCATCATCCACCTGCCTTTGTTTATTCAGGGTATAGTCCCGAATCTGGTGGGTATGTACCTCAATGGCTCCCTTATTTTGAGCGCGCCCTAAAATGCTTTCATTAAATACACCCTCGCACATTTCCGGGAAAAGGGTCAACAGGTCAAATCTCATCATCAAACAATCCTTTTATGGGTCGGATTTTCATAAATCGGTTGTCAATATCGGTTTCAATAATAAACGAGGGAACGGCAGGGATTAAAACCTCCCCCTTGTCTGTTTGCACATGGTAAACATCATTAGCACCGGTGGGGCTGACCTGTGAAAGGGTGCCGTATTCCTGAGAGCTGTCGGCATCGATAACCTTCAGTCCGATTAAATCCGCGATGAAATAGCTCCCCTCATCCAGTTTCAGGTCGTTTCTGTCAAGATAGAGCATCCGCCCCCGCAATGCCGCCGCATCCTGCACATTATCAATCCCTTCAATTTTCATAAGGGCGATATTTTTATGGGGGCGGCTCTTAACCTTAATCGGTGTTTTATCCTCGTCAAAATATAAAACATCAAGGGTTGCCAGCACCTCGGGCGAATCGCAACGGGGATGAACCCGAACCTCCCCGCGGATTCCGTGGGTACCGACAACCTGTCCGGCTTCAAGATATTGTTTTTTCGGCATGGCACTGCCTTTCCGCGCGAAAAGCGCAATAAATTTATACCATCAGAATATTTTTCGGAACATATCCGCTCCTTTTGTTTTAAGAAGACGGTACAAAATCAGGTCGGCGGCGGCAGCAACCGCGGTTATAACCGCCAGCCCGGGCATCTGCATATGCTGCGGCAGCTTGGTAAGACCTATAAGCAACGCTATTGATACCGCCATCCCGCCCAAAACCGATATCAAGGTAGGTATACTCTGCTTAACCACCGCGGTTTCGTTTGTCCAAGCGAAATTGGGATACATCAAATTCAGAAATAATCCGACTTCTGCCGACAGAACCGCGAAAGCGGCAGGGGTAAGCAGCATAAATACAAATTGAACAGCATCCATTTTAAGAGCAATCGCAAGCAACACCGAGCTTATCAGTGATAACGGCAGGGTAACGGTCAGATTAACCATGATTTTCGATAAAAAAACGGTTTCGGCCTTTACCGGCAGGGATTTAAGAATCCAGAAGCTTTTGCCGTCAATGGATATCGAGCTTGAGGTCGTGCAGCTCATGGTGACAAGCATGGCAAGAACCATGGGAGCAAGTGTACCTATTACATCTGCAAATCCGGGTAATTCCAGTATAACTTCAAGCTGTGCCGGCTTAAAAAACAACAGGGCTACCCCCATAATAACCGCCATCACCATTCCAAATGCGGTATTAAACACATATATGGTCGAAGAAAAATATCGGCGCAATTCCCTTTTATAAAGCGACTTTATAACCGAGGACACTTTAAGTGTTTTAAGGCGATAATTCGAGCGGGTGCGGGCGGTTGTATAAACCGTGTTGAGATATTTGAAGAATTTGCCGATAAGCAATACAAAGACGACAAACAATATAACCGAAATAAAAATAAAAAGCAGCAAAGAAACTACATCGGATTCGCATAAAGCCTTGGTATATATTCGGGTCAGGGGGTATATTCTGTAAACCGAATTCATCAACACCTTGCCTATGGCCTCGGGGTTGGTTATAACCGCAGGGAAAGCAATCGATAATGACATTGCCGCCAGAGTCAATATTAAAGCCAATATTATATTAACCACATTGGCATGTCGAAAGCGGGAGGATGCCGCCGTAATCAGCAAGCCCAATGCCGTTCCTATCAGCATGGGAACCATGGGAATAAAAAGCGCCAGCAGCAGCATATACAGATAAAATAACGGTGATTGAGGCACAAATAATGAATAAATAATCCCCGCGGGCAGGGTGATAATCAGGCAGAATCCAGCATTCATCAGATAAAGAAGCAGTAAACGGGATGCAACCACCACCGATGTTTTTATCGGCATTGCCATGGTCATATCAAAATCCTTAAAGCCGATAAGCAACCCGTTCACCTTGTATATCGTGGTGATTAAGGTAATCAACGAAGCCATCGCCATCATCAGAGCCGGCATAATCTGCGGAAGACCTATTTTATTGAAGGAGTCGATTATAATATAATCGTACATTATTATCGTAAACAGCAGGGAAAAGAATACAAAAACAAACAGAAGGGCAAAGCGGATAAGCTTGGCTTTTTCCCTTTTGTCGTTCGAGTGAAGTAATTTGTTTATTCCGAACAAAGCCATTAGCTGAACCTTGAGAAGAATCCGCAATTTATTCATGGTCAATCAGCTCCATAAATACATCCTCAAGGCTTTTATCACCCTTGATCTTATCGGTATCGCCGCATGCAATAAGCTTTCCGCCTTTTATAGA
>JAQUHC010000180.1 GCA_028683785.1 Oscillospiraceae bacterium | reverse complement strand
CATATCGGTAATGCCACGGCTCAAAAGTCACGCCGGTTACCGATACTTTGTCCTTCGGATAGCGCAGGATGAAGCCGTAATCGGCGCAATGCCGGGTCAACCATTCATATGCCGCGGTGTTCGCGTTGCTTTGTGCAAGATCCGGATACCCTCCGAACCGTAAGTCTACAGCCAAGCCAAGGTTATGCTCGCTTGTTCCGGGGCGGGCTACAACCGTAGAAGCGATTTCTTCAGCTTGTGCTTGCGACCTTCCCTTAGACAGATGTTCGTTTACTTCATTGTTAAATAGTTTTGTCTGCAACTCAATTGTTCGATAAAGTGATATAACGCCGATTTTGTATCTGCTTCCCGCGGTTATCAACTCCTTCAGATCATCCATCGCGCGGTTGTCAAATTTATTGCCCCCCTCATAGGTTTCAAGAGATTGCGGATAATCTTTATTCAGAGGATTCCACTTATTCACCAGCTTTAAATTCCACGGAGCTCCCGCAGGCTGAACATAGCCCACCGCCGAGTTTATCGTGGCTTTTGATGTTGTCGATGTGGTGGACATCTGTGATTGAGCGGTCGCCGCTTTTGACGAATCGGTATTGGCGGATGAGCGTGCAGAGGTAGCTTGGTCTGATGTATAGTCTACATCGGAAGAGGACATATCCACACCTCCGAATATCCGAAC
Organism: Oscillospiraceae bacterium; assembly: GCA_028683785.1. Lineage (GTDB taxonomy): Bacteria > Bacillota > Clostridia > Oscillospirales > Acutalibacteraceae > Avimonas. Next base: position 2,183 of record JAQUHC010000180.1, on the reverse strand, counting down.
GGCAAGTGAGCCTGCCACCAGAATCAGAATAACCACCATAACCGCAATAAACAACCTTATTCGCCTGATTCTTTTTACGGACCGGGGTTGCATTTTTCTTTTGCCTTTTTTTGCCATCAGATTTATGCCCTTTCGATTTTCAATTCATAATATACCGCGCGGGAAATAATTCCTGCGCGGTATATAATACTAATTTAATTTATAAACATAGGTAATATCCAAGTCCGTTGTATATCTTCTTATTATGATATTTCTATATATTTATTTTAAATTAGTATTTTACTCTTTTATAAACAGAAGCGGGAATAGCGAATACTTATCACGAAGTGATAAGACATACTTTACACGAAGTGATAAGATATACTTTACACGAAGTGTAAAGTAATACTTTGCGCGAAGCGTAAAGTATTACTTTGCGCGAAGCGCAAAGTATTACATATTCTCCTCGATGTAGGTTACAACATCACCCACGGTGCGGATGCTTTCAATTTCATCATCCGGGATTTCTATGTCAAACTCATCTTCCAAAGACATAAGCATATCCACAACATCCAGTGAATCGGCACCCAAATCATCCGCAATATTTGTTTCTGCGGTAATTGAATCCTCCTCAACATCAAATTGATTACTTAGAATAACCTTTACTTTTTCCAGTACCATCAAGCTCATCCTCTCATAAATAATGACAGTTTTCTGCCGCTTTTATACTCAAAGCCATTTTATAGACAGTGACATGGCTTTGTGCTATACTCTATGTGAATAATAACGGCTGTAAAACCGGATACACCAAGATATTATTAGTAAATATCGTTTTTGTCAATCACCTTTTATCATTTTCATTGAAAACTTTTTTATTTAATGCTCAATTCAGCAATGTATCCCACGATAATTTTTGAAAGGTTGAATGTATAATGCCTCGTTTAACCTCATTTTATGTAATAGGCCACCCACTTGGACACAGCATGTCGCCCTATATTCACAAACGACTGTTTTCAATCAGAAATTTTCCTGCCGAGTATTTTGCAAAGGATATAGCTCCTCAAAATCTTGAAAAGGAATTTAATGATTTATTAAAAGCTTCGGGTGGTATCAATGTCACCATTCCGTATAAGCAGGCGGTTATTCCGTTATTAGACGGGCTGTGCGGACGTGCTGAGCTTTATCGTTCGGTTAATACCGTAAAAATCAGTTCGGATGGCTGTTACGGTTATAATACCGATGCAGACGGTTTTCTTTCCACTTTACGCGACCGAGATGTGCCGCTTAAGGGAAGGGTAGCCTTGATTGGTTGCGGCGGCGTAGGGCGCACCTTTGCGTGTGAAGCGGCATTGGCGGGATGCACCATAGTTAATGCGGTCCGCAATCAAGATATTGAATCTGCAAAGCAGCTGAAAAGCTATGTGGAGAGCATTGTTTCGGATGTCGATTATTCTATCACCACAACAGATGCTTTGGCCGGAGATTTTGACCTTTTAATTAATGCCACGCCTGTGGGGATGTATCCCAACTGTGATAAAATGCCGGTTAATGCCGGGGTGGTTAAATCTGCTTCCGCCGTTTTCGATGCTGTATATAACCCTGCGGACACCTTGCTTCTGAAGACTGCAAAAGCCAATGGCGTCAAAGCGTTGGGTGGAATGCCCATGCTGGTTTGGCAAGCGGTTGCCGCCCAGAAAATCTGGAATGATGCGGTGTTTAATCCGGATGATATTAATCAATTGATAGAGGATGCGTCAGCCGATATGTGTCGCCGATTTTCAAAATGACAGGATTGCACACAGCTTTTATGAAGGAAGTTAAAATTTGAAAAATAAATTTTTCAAACGGGGAGTTTTGTCCTTTTGCGCCAAAAGCGAGGCGCAAATTCGGCACAGCCGAACCGGCCAAAACATCCCAGTCACTGCGAAAGGATGGTCATAAATTTGCGCAATATAATATTATGCGGATTTATGGGATGCGGTAAATCAACCGTCGGTCGTCGGCTGGCAGAGCTCACGGATAGGCGGTTTATTGATATGGATGATTGGATTGTTAAAAAAGCGGGGATATCTATAAATGAAATATTCTCTCGGTTGGGAGAAGATGAGTTCCGAAGATATGAAACCGATGCTTGCAATATTTTGTCTGCACAGCAAGGACTGGTTATTGCGGCGGGTGGCGGAGCTCTGACCTTCGCAAAAAAT
>JAQUHC010000054.1 GCA_028683785.1 Oscillospiraceae bacterium | reverse complement strand
GAAATTGTTTTGTTCACCCTTGCAGGACGTATTTATTTTGACGGCAGACAGGATGGCGAGACGGGAGAGAAATATGAGCAGCGCGGGCTGTCAGCCCTGATTTCAGATGCAGAAACGGCGATATTTGCCGCCGATAACGCGGCTTCATCAGCCATTGATGCCGCCCAAACAGCCAATTCCGCCGCGGCTGTTGCCGAGAATAAGGCGAGTCTTGCCGACGGGGCGGCATACGGCGCGAACATTGCCGCCTTGTCTGCAAATGATGCTGCCGCCGCTGCCGGCGGGGTGGTTGAACAGGTGGATATTTATGTCGGGTCGGCGCAGTCGGCAGCCGCCGATGCACAGGCGGCGGCAGATGAAGCGCAGCAAGCCCTGTCTGCTTTACTTGCCAAGCTGGTTAAATACGACAGAAATCAGCCGTTCCTGTTTTCATTTCTCAGCCTGAAATGATAATACCCACCGTACCGCTGCATACCGCGAGATATCGGCGGATGGGGCGGAGATAACCTCCACGGTAAGAGTCGCAGACATAAAAACATAAGGGGGGAGAATTTTATGGCGTTTAAAATCGCAATCAATGCAGGGCATTATATCGGTACGGCGGGCAGGCGGATACCCAAGGCGATTGATAAAAGTCAAACAAGGGAATGGACTTTAAACAGCAGGGTTGTCGAGCGGGTTGTTGAGAGGTTGAAGGAGTATCAGGGGTATGAGCTTATTCGGGTTGATGACCCAAGCGGCAAGAAGGACATACCAATAAAAAAGCGGACGGCTGCGGCGAACAATTTTAGGGCGGACATATATGTATCGGTTCATCATAATGCTGCGGGAGGGGGCGGCAAGACATACAATGCAAGCGGGGTTGTTGTGTATGCGCATCCGACGGCAGATGAAAAGACAAAGGCATTTCAAAAGACGGTGTACGACTGCCTGATTGCAGCGACAAACAATAAAGGCAACCGGGCATCCCCGATCGCCTATGCGAATTTTCATGAAGTAAGAGAACCTGACTGCCCCGCCGTGCTGTGTGAATGCGGATTTATGGACGGCCAAACAGACGGTTATTTGGTGTTGACCGAGGATTATTCCGATAAAGCGGCAGGGGGGCTGGTTAACGCAATAGTCGAGGTAGGGCGGCTGTTGCTTAAACCCAAGCCGGAGCCTGCTCCCGAGCATGGAAAAATCAAGGTGGGAGACAAGGCGCGGTTCAGGGGAGGTAATGTGTATGTATCCTCCACCGCCAAGTCTGCCGCAGGCAAAAAGGGCAAGGCAGTCTGTCAGGTGACAGGGATTGCACCCGGCGCGCCCCATCCTTATCATTGCATAGGCGGCGGGGTTTACGGCTGGGTGGATGCCGCCGATATAGGTGCGGATAAGCCGGTCGCTCCCGAAGCGTTCAAGCGGGGAAACAGGGTAAAAGCAACATCCAACGCGGTCTGGGTGTCAACCGGAAAGAAAATACCCGCATGGCTCAGAGCGTTACCTCTGTATATCCGCGGAGAAGTTTCCAACGGAACCGTGGCAGTCAGTTGGAAGAAAACCGGGGCAATTTCCGGCAGGACATATATTAAGGATTTGGTGAAGTACTAGTATCAGTGTTATACTAATTTAAAATAAATATATAGAAATATCATAATAAGAAGATATTCAACGGACTTGGATATTATCTACATTTATAAATTAAATTAGTATTAGCATAAAAATCGAGAGGTGAGGTTTGAAAAATAAATTTTTCAAACTTTTCACTGCGAAAGGAATGGTTATAAATATAATGAGTATAAAATCAATCTGGTATGGTGTTCTGGGTGTAATGGCGGCGGTTGGCGGCATGGCAGCGCAGGCACTCGGGGGTTGGGATGAGGCTTTAAGGACGCTGTGCGTTATTATAGCGATCGATTATCTTACCGGAATAATTTGCGCGCTGGTGTGGAAAAAAAGCCCTAAATCGGTCGACGGCTCGTTCAACAGCAAATTAAGTCTGAAAGGGCTTCTGCGAAAAGCGGGAATACTTTTAGCTGTGTTGATTGCGTATCAGCTGGATAGCGTTGCGGGCACAAAGTTTATACGCACCTCTGCTATATTGTTTTTTATTGCAAACGATGGTTTAAGTGTTGTTGAAAACCTCGGTATAATGGGATTACCTATGCCTTTAGCCGTGAAAAACGCGTTTGAACTGCTAAGAAAACAAAGTGATACTAATCTCAATTAGTATGAGAAAGGTTGAAATGTCATTCGGGAGGATATGGAATCCTCCCCTACACCTTCGTAAATGCATAATTTTAGGGCTGACGCACATTTTTCATTGTGCGTCAGCCCTGTTTTGATTGGTCTAGATTTTTTGCGCAATTTCTTTGGCGCAGTCAGGACATACGTTACGGCCTTTGTAAACCGCAATTTCGTCTGCGTTGCCACAGAAAATACACGCGGGCTGGTATTTTTTGAGGATTATTTTGTTATCCTCAACAAAAATCTCCAGCGAGTCGCCATTATCGAGTTCCATTGTCCTGCGGAGCTCGACGGGCAACACGATGCGTCCGAGATCGTCAATTCTTCTTACGACTCCTGTGTATTTCATGTTTTCCTCCATTTCCCGACAGCGCATGTGTGCGATGTCGAATAACTAGACTTTCTAAATGAAAGTTTACCAATAAAGCCATCTTTTGTCAAGCTTTTTGATTTAGAATTATTTGTATAATATGGGGCTGATATTTGTCATATATATCAATATATTGTGCATATTGTGGTTATTAATCACTAAACATACTATTGAAAACAAAAAACTTGGGGGCGGTATTATAATGCTGAATAAAATTTGGGCCGGGATTATGCTGATTTCCATCGCCGCGGGAGCAGTAACAGGTAATTTGGATAATGTTACAAACGCTCTGCTGGGCGGAGGGAGTGAGGCAATAAAACTGTGCATGACGCTTGGGGGAGCAATGTGCCTTTGGGGGGGCATAATGCGTATTGCCGATAAAGGCGGTTTAACCTTGTGCCTGTCAAAGGTAATGGCACCCCTTATGCGATTGCTTTTCCCCGGGTTGGACACATCAGGGGAGGCATGCCGCACCATTCTGATGAATATGGCGGCTAATTTTTTGGGACTGGGTAATGCTGCGACCCCGCTTGGGTTGAGTGCGATGAAAAGCCTTTCAAAAGCCAATCCGCACCCGGATAGGGCATCAACCCACATGATAACCTTTGTTGTGCTTAATACGGCATCAATTCAGTTCCTGCCGACGACCGTGGCAACCATGCGGCTGAAATACGGGGCTGATAACCCGCTGGACATACTGCCTGCGGTGTGGGCTACCTCCTTAGGGGCTGCCGTGATTGCGGTATTTCTTTCGCGGTTGCTGTCAGCAAAGGGAAATAATCGGCAGACACATTTGAAACCTGTAAACAAGAAGGTGCGGATATGAACCCGGTAAATCTGCTTTCGGTGTGGGCGGTGCCGATTTTTGTTGCCGTTGTACTTGTGATGGGTATATCACGCCGAGTTTCGCTGTTTGACGAATTTACCGCCGGTGCAAGCGATGGACTGGGTACCTGCATAAAGGTGTTGCCCTCACTGGTGGCATTGATGACTGCGGTGTCCATGTTGCGTGCTTCGGGGCTTGTGGAGCTGTTGGTCGCGGGTATCGCTCCGGCAGCAAAGCTGCTGGGCTTCCCGCCTGAAATAGCACCCCTTGCATTGCTTCGCCCCATTTCGGGCAGCGGCTCGCTTGCCATGCTGGAAAGCATTTATGCGACATACGGAGCGGACAGCCTTGCCGGTCAGGTTGCAAGTGTCTTGCAATCGTCCACCGAAACCACCTTTTATACAATAACAGTATATTATGGGGCAATCGGTGTAAAACATACCCGCCATACTTTGGTTGCCTCTGCAGGCGGAGACCTGATCGGAATAATTTTGTCTGCACTGACGGTGAAACTTCTGCTTATATAATTTTGACTATTACACCCTAATATTATATACAAAAACAGCAGAAATTTCAATGGCTTATTTACAAAAAAAATACTTTTTTCACCCCCTTTTTATAATATTATGCGTTATGAAAGGTATGATTATGCAATAATGGTAAAAACATTGAACGATTTGACGGTCGGAGAGCCGGCTGTAATAACAGAGCTGAATTGTAAAGGTTCGGTTCGCCGCAGGATAATTGATTTAGGGCTGACACCCGGAGTATCGGTTGAGGTGTTGAGAATCGCACCCATGGGGGATCCGTTAGAGATTAGAATTCGCGGATTTAATATGAGCATACGGCGCTCCGAAGCGAAAAAAATTAATGTTGTAGCAAATCATTGAAAAATGCAAGGGGATGGTCATATATATGAGTGGCGTTTATGCTCTTGCCGGCAACCCTAACAGCGGAAAAACAACCCTTTTTAATAAAATTACGGGTTCAAACCAGCATGTCGGGAATTGGCCGGGAGTAACCGTGGAAAAGAAAGAGGGATATATAAAGCCTCGGTGGGCTGATATCAGGGTGGTAGACCTGCCGGGACTGTATTCGCTGTCCCCTTGTTCTGCCGAGGAACGGGCGGCGCGGAGCTTTTTGATAGACGATAGGCCGGATGTAATTATAAATGTGGTGGATGCCACCAATCTTGAGCGCAGTTTGTATCTGACCCTGCAGTTGGCGGAAATGGGCTGCCCCATGGTTATAGCTTTGAATATGACCGATATGCTTAAGAAAAGCGGCTTGGAGATCAATGTAAAGCTGCTTGAAGAAAGGCTGGGTGTGCCCGTTTGCCCCATATCGTCCAGACAAGGGCGAGGCATCCGGGAATTGCTGGAAATTGCGCAGAAGCATCCTTACAATAAGTTTGTCGATGGCAGGGAAAAAATATACCCAAAGCTGATAACTTATGCAATAGAAGAGGTCGAGAAACTGATATCGAGCGGTTGTAAGAGACGAGGAATACCCAAGAGATTTGCCGCGGTAAGGCTTTTTGATGATGATGACGAAATTTGTAATCTGCTTAAACTTAATGAACATGAGAAAATATGCATTAATAAAATCATGCGTGAACCGGAATTTCGATATGGTGAGCATGATATGATAATAGCGGAGCAAAAATATAAGTATATCTGTCGTTTGTGCAATGAATGTGTGGTGCGAACCGGAAAATCCAACGCGCCCTCCGGGTCTGAAATCATTGACCGGGTGGTGACCAACAAATATGTTGCGCTGCCCCTGTTTTTGGCGGTGATGGTGTTTGTATTTTATACTACATTCGGCTCAATCGGGGCTTGGTTGTCCGAAAGTCTTGAAAGCACAATTTATAATCTGGCCGTTCCGAGCTTGAATAAAGCGCTTGTGTCGGCGGGTGCTGCGGATTGGGCTGTCAGCCTGGTTTGTGACGGAATTCTCGGGGGAGTTGGTTCTGTTGTAGCTTTTTTACCCCAGCTATTCCTTCTGTTTTTCTTCCTGACGATATTGGAAGACAGCGGTTATATGGCAAGAGCCGCTTTCCTTATGGATAAACCGTTAAACAGGGCGGGGTTGTCCGGACGCTCATTTGTCCCTTTGCTGATGGGGTTCGGGTGCACCGTGTCGGGTGTTATGGCAGCCCGCACCTTAAACAGTATGCGTGAAAGGCGGATGACCATACTGCTGACGCCGTTTTTGTCATGCTCTGCAAAAATGCCGGTGTATGCAATGTTTATCGGGGCATTTTTCCCAAAGCAGATGGCGGTGCCGGTTGTGGTCGGCCTTTATGCGATGGGGTTGGCTGCAGCAGCCATGGCGGCGGGTATTCTGCAAAAAACATTATTCAAAAAAGAAGATATTCCTTTTTTAATGGAACTGCCGCCTTATCGCCTTCCTACTCCAAAGACGCTGTGGAGAAGTATGTCACGGCGGGTTTGGGATTTCATGGTTCGCGCGGGTACGGTGCTGCTGCTTGCGTCGGTTAGTATCTGGTTTATGCGGGAATTTGATTTTTCGCTGCACCGGGTAGCTTCCGGGTATGGTAAGGACAGTATACTTGCCGGTATCGGGAGGCTGCTTGTTCCGATATTAAAACCGCTGGGCATAGGGTTTTGGCAGGCGGCGGTGGCACTTGTTACCGGACTGATTGCGAAGGAAGCCATAGTCGGGACCCTTACCATTCTTTATCATCCCGCTGCCGGGACCTCGATATCTGCCGCCCTTCAGCAGGCGTTCACCCCGATTTCGGCATTGTCCTTTCTTGTATTTGTGCTTTTATACTCGCCATGCTTGGCAGCCTTTTCAACCATGCGAAGAGAGCTTCATTCCACCAAACTGGCGCTGGGCTGGTCGGCAGTACAGACAGGCATCGCTTGGGCTGCAGCATTTATGGTGTATCAATTCGGAAGTTTGGCGGTGAATCTAATCAGCTTGATTTAAGGCTATGTGGATTTGAAACCCTTATATTTTTCAAGCAGGTCTTCTATATTGCGCACCTTTTTTACCGTAGGCTCGGGTTTGTTTTCATCGGTCGGCGTATCATCTGACCCGGGCGGGTTGATGCCATCAATAGTCTCCAGTTCATCCATAATACTTGAGCCGTCGTGTTTCGGGAGGACAAAAGATTTATCAATATAATCACGGTGTGCCGACCCAAAGTCTTGATAAAGGGAGCGCAGCTCTTCAATTTGCAATTCGAGCTGTTGTATTTCATGCTGTTTGATCAGCAGGTTTTCATTAAGGGCGCGGTTGGATAATTCCAGAGCAGAAATGCTGTTACGAAGTTCCCGGAGTTCACTTATTATATTATAACCCTCCGGATTGGGTTGCTCGAGCGTAGAATCTGAATCGACATCGGTTTGTTCGACGGAAGAGTCGTCGTTTTCTCGGCGGCTTTCCTCTTCGAAATAATCATCCATCTAACTTTTTCCTCCCTGCCGGTATAATGCCAAACTTATTAAATCACCACACAATAACGCAACAGTCATATTATAACACACTTATAAAAAAGCAAAAAAAGCCGCATCATAATATTATAATGCAGCTTGACGATCATAGCGGAAAACCGCCTTAGACTCATCGCTTTGCGTCACTGACTTTCATCAGTTTTGCCAAGTATTAAATTGAGTACATTAACATTATACTTACAGAAATTACATTTGTCAACATAAATTTACTAAAAAATGAAAAAAAATAGAAATTTCTCAGAAACTCCTTATTGAATACCTTGTGCGGACATATAAAAATGATAACGCGGCTATGAAAACCGTCAATAAAGATGAAACCCCTGACAGTATAAACATGTGGATATACTGTGTAGAAGAATTATCCGAAATGCCGCCTGATACGGTAAGGTCGGCAGTGGTGGGGGTGGATGTAATTGACGAGGAAGCAGATATGGACGAAGTCTTTGTAAGGGTGGTTGAAGAAAACGCGGAAGTGGTTGTGGTAGCGGAGGTGTTCATATACTTTGTTGCCGGGGTGACGGTAATCGGGATTACAGGGGCAATATGCTCAAAAAAATCGTTTTTGGCGATATCCTTTCCCACCGTAGTAAAATAAAGCCCGAACTTCCTGCTATCATAGCTGCTGCCCTTGCCCTGAACATAAAACCATTTGCTTTGCTGTGATGAATGACACTTATAGCCTGCGACCGCCATCTCAAATCCGGTTTTCCCCCCGAAAGCCTTTAGAGGCACATCCCAGTCCATCACGATTGTATTTTTATTATAAAGATGAAGATAGCACTTTTTTATTTTCCACAAGCCGTATTTAGACACCGATTTTGGATTGTATTCGGGGTTTGAGCTTTTTGGGATGGCTTCTTTCAGACAATGGGAGCAGAGACTGTGCACCCCATGCCCGTATTCACCACCGGGGTCGTGACCGATAACAACATCGGGTTTGAAACGGCGCAGCAGCATTACCGTGTATTTTATCATGGCTTCTTCATTATAAATATTTAAGGCTTCCCTTAAACTGGAGGCATAGTAATCCTCAAAATCGGAAATCATCGGGTAATTCCGGACCCCTACCTTCCAGAGCCCGTCCAAAAGCTCATGATTGCGGAAATATTCATTGCGGGATTGTCCGTGGCGAATAAGGTAGGCTACTTGAACCTTTTTCTTATACTCCCCTGCATATACCGGAAGGGTGCCCCCGAACCACAAATACTCATCATCCGCATGGCATGAAAACACAAGCATATCCGCCTTATCCGGCATGGGCTGCCATTGCTGAACCCATCCAGGTGTTTTACCGGGCTCAAAGGCGTATATATCGGCAATCATACCGCCCTCATTATGAAGGGTTAAGGTGAATGAACAGCCGGGATTTGTTATTTTTATGTATTCGTGCAAAAAACCACCCGTGCCGCAGGTTAGTTTTTGGGATGAAGAACTATTGTTTATCAAATATTTTTCTGCATTTAATTCGTATTTGGTTTGGGCTGTGGTGGATTGAGAGGTGCTCGAGGTTGTTTGGATGTTGGTTGAAGTGGTTGTAGTCGTTGTGGTGGTAGGCTTATGTGTCGTGGTGAGTGAAGCGGTGGTTGTTGTAACCGGAGGATTGGGCAGCAAAAGCGAAAACGGAACAGGCTTTCGGTCCCAGATTATGTATATAGCCCCGATAGCCTTTTTGCTTTTTATTTTAAGAGAGGTTGATTTATGCCATTCCCAAACGGTTTTTCTATTCCCGTCGGTTGATGCCGAGAGGGTTGATGAGTTTTTATCGCTTGACATGCTAAGAGGTAAAGAGGCCGATTGTGCCTCTTTTTGTTTTTGCGATATTCCACCTGCACCTGCATAATAAGAGGATGACAATAATATTATTAAAACAAGTGCGGCGGCTTTCTTTTTAAATAAAGTCTGCATATATATGAAAACCTTTCCATAACCATGATGTGAGTCATAATAACACAAAGAGGAAATAAAAGCAACCAATAACATACATATTCGGTTACAACAAAAATAAGAAAATTTGTAAAATTATCTAACCCTCGGCATACTTGGTGGACAGGTCGAATATATTTGATTGTAGAGTAAGCGCAAAGGAGAGGAGCCTTTATGGACTATAATGTAATAAACAAGGCAATCGCGGTAATCGACAACCTGTTTGACGGGTTTGACGAGCGACCGATTGATTGCGATTTCGTACTGCCGGATTATTATCCGGACATTGCGGCGGTACTCAAATGTACGCTTAAGCCGGTTATTCAGTCGAAGCAGTTAAGCGGTGACCGGCTTATTGCGGACGGGATTGTTATAATTCAGGTTTTATATCTTGATGAAGCACGCGTATGTATTCGCAGCTGTGAAATCACCAAGCCCTTTACCAGCACATTCAATGTAAAATCCGGTGTCGTGAACCCCTGTATTCGGTTATCAGCCAAAACCGAATATGTAAACTGCCGGGCTGTAAGCCCCAGACGACTGGACATTCACGGTTCATTCAGCGTCAAATCGAAGGTGACTGCTCAGGCGAGCTGTGATGTTGTTTCTTCCATCGACGGAGAAAAAATGTATACCCGCCGCAATGTGGTTACATATTCTGTTCCCGTCATGTCTGCAGAAAAAAGCTTCTCAATTAACGAGGTGCTTGAAATAGGGGAAAACCAGCCTCCTGCAGAAGTTTTAATTCGCGGGGATGCGGTGGCAGTATTAAGTGATTGCAGGTTGATGGCGAACAAGGCGATTATTAAGGGCGAGCTTATGCTGCGCAATCTTTATGTCAGCGATGCAGGGACCGGAGATACCCAAAAGGTAATGCATGAGATACCCTTCAGCCAGATAATTGATATCGAGGGACTGGATGAAGAATGGCAGTGCGATACAAAGATTGATGTTATATCGAGTGATATCCACATAGGCTCTAATCAAAGCGGGGAGGGTCGTCTGCTGGAGGTCAACATGAAGCTGGCGGCGGAGGTCCAGTGTTACCGGACAGGGATGGCTGAGATTGTAGCGGATGCTTATTCTTCATTCTGTCCTCTCAGGTTTGAAACCAAGAGGCTGGATACCCGGCAACTGAACGCAATACGCCGCGACACCTCAACCGTGCACGAAACCTTTGATCTGCCCGAGGAAGGGGTTGACCGGGTTATTGATATATGGTGCGATGCGGCCGTGATGTCAGAACGCTGCGAGCAAGGCAACTCTCATATTGCAGGCAGGCTGATGATCTATATGCTGGCTAAGGACGGAGCGGGTCTGGTTTCATTTTATGAGCGTCCGTCCGATTTCGAGCTGGAATTTGAGGATGACAGTACCGGAGTATCGGCCGATATTGTGGTATGTAACGCGGAATACAGCACCCAAGGCGGGGGGAAGGTGGATATTCAAGCCCATCTTGATGTGACCCGGCGCTGTTTTTTGGATGACAGCATGGTGGCGGTCGAGAATGTTCTGGTTGAGGAAAATGCAGCCTTTCCGAGCGAAAAGGCAGCATTAAAAATATATTTTGCCAACAGCGGCGAATCGATTTGGGAGGTCGCCAAAGCTTGCCACACCTCTATGGACGCGGTGATGGAGGAAAATGCACTTGACGGCGATGTGCTCACCAAAGATACCATGCTGCTTGTTCCGTTATGCTGAGGGGGGGAATATAGATATGGAAGGAAATATTTACGATACCATTGCACAGCGCACTCAGGGGGATATTTATGTAGGCGTTGTAGGACCGGTTCGTACCGGTAAATCAACCTTCATTAAAAGGTTTATGGATACTCTGGTTATTCCGAATATTGAAAGCAGCTATCGGCGGGAAAGAGCAACCGATGAGCTGCCTCAATCGGCGGCGGGGCGTACAATAATGACAACCGAGCCCAAGTTCATACCCGAGCAGGCGGTTACCATTACGGTTGACGGCACCGCGACCATGAATGTCAGGATGATAGACTGTGTGGGTTATATAGTTCCGTCATCACTGGGTTACATCGAAGATAACGCTCCCAGAATGGTCAAAACCCCATGGTTCGAAGAGGAAATTCCGTTCAATATGGCCGCCGAAATCGGTACTCAGAAGGTTATAAACGAGCATTCCACAATCGGGCTGGTGGTTACAACCGACGGAAGCATAACCGAGATACCGCGTGACGAGTATGCCGAGGCGGAGGAGCGGGTTATTAACGAGCTGAGGGAGATTAACAAGCCGTTTATTATACTGCTCAATTCGATAAATCCCACATCCGCCGAAGCCGTCAGCCTGGGAAGCGAGCTGGAAGCTAAATATGGGGTTCCGGTTTATCCGGTCAACTGTCTTGATATGACCGAGGGCGAAATTCGGCGTATTCTTGAAAAGGTACTTTTTGAATTCCCGGTTCGTGAGATCGGGGTAGAGCTTCCCAAATGGCTTACAACTCTTGATAAGAGGCACCCGATCCGCCGCACGGTGTTTGATACCATCCGTACCGCCGCCGAAAAAGCGACCAAGATAAGCAAGGTATCCGCGATGACGGATGATATTGTCAGATGCGAATATGTAGACAATGCAAGGATGACCTCGGTTGAGCTTGGAAGCGGAAGCGCCAGTCTTGCGGTGTTGCTCAATCCCGAATTGTTTTATAAGGTGCTGGGAGAAGCAACCGGGATTGAAATTAAGGATGAAGCGACATTGATGGCGCATATGGTGGAGCTTTCAAACGTTAAAAAAAGATATGACAAAATCAGCAACGCGCTGGATGAGGTGGAAGCCACCGGATACGGAATTGTGATGCCCTCACTTGATGAAATGACCCTTGATGAGCCCGAAATCATTCGTCAGAGCGGAAGATACGGCATCAGGCTGCGGGCGCAGGCACCCTCAATCCACATGCTTAAAGCCGACATTACCACCGAGGTATCTCCGATAGTCGGGTCGGAAAGGCAGTCGGAGGATTTGGTGAATTATCTGCTCAGAGAATTTGAGGAGAGTCCCGGAAAGATTTGGGAGTCTAATATATTCGGAACATCATTGTACGGTCTGGTGAACGAGGGGCTTCATAACAAGCTGTATCGGATGCCCGGCGACGCAAGAATTAAGCTGAAAGAAACGG
>JAQUHC010000053.1 GCA_028683785.1 Oscillospiraceae bacterium | reverse complement strand
TTTGCTTACACCTTTCTCCAGATTCCACCTCACGATGGACACCCTTGGTGTTCGGCTATACCCTTCCCGCTACCGGGCGGGTTCGGGACTTTCACCCGTTAGAACGTGCGCTCACCGGGCGCACTACAAAGAGCCCGCAGTTAATATGGAAAGGAGACATATTAACTGCGGGCTAAAGGAGGCAGGATATTTAATTTTGGGGACAAAAAAGAGCAAACAAACTTTTTGTTCATTCGCTCAAAATGCGTATTTTGTTGTTTGTGAGGGTTCAAGTCCTGTCAGTATAGGAAAAAGGCCGTTTGGCATCTATAAAAACATCTTAAAAAAAGAACCCCAAAAATGCGAAAAACCCCGACAGAATCGGAGTTTTTCGTGAGGCATCTATATTGTTACCTCTTTATGGTGGGGGAAGGTGGATTCGAACCACCGAAGTCGGTGACAACAGATTTACAGTCTGCCCCCTTTGGCCGCTCGGGAATTCCCCCATATATAAATTTAAAACAAAAACGCAAGTGATAATATAACATGCTTTTTTGTGCTTGTCAATAGCACAAAATTTTGAATTTCCCCATTTTTAAAGTTTTAAATTGAATTAGTACTATAAGAAACCGGCCGGGCAAACCAAAGGTATGCCCGGCCGGTACTTCTTATAAATTCAATCAGACAGCCTGAACATTAACAGCGCGCAGTTTGCTGCTGTTTTTGGGATCGGGCTCTACATCAAAAGTGACCTTCTGACCTTCAGACAGACTCTTAAATCCTTCGGAAACTATGCTGGAGAAATGCACGAAAACATCCTCTCCGCCTTCGTCATCGGAAATAAATCCAAAACCCTTGCTGTCGTTGAACCATTTTACTGTGCCGTTTTTCATAAAATAACCTCCAAAAAGTATTTGTAATATTCTTGTGTATCAAAAAAACACGATTTTACAAGTCACATTACGAACCATGACTTACAAAATCATGTGAATTAATTCGTACAACTCAAATATCATTAGTAGTATACCACGAAACTTCCAAAGTGTAAAGGAATTTTTTTATTAAGAGCAAAATTTTTTCTTAAGTGAATTGCAAAAGTAAAATCCAGAGTAGAGGGGGTCGAGTGGAATTTAGTGTTGCACAAAATTCCAGATGGGATTGCAAGATTAAAATCCACGGTTCATAATTAAAGGGTGCCGCCGCAAGGAGGTCATTATAGTGAACCGCAAGCCTTTACATGATAGCACCCATTTGACCCTTGACGAGCGAAAGATAATTGAAGCCGGAATCACAAACAGCTCTACGAAAACGGCAATAGCTAAAAACATTGGAAAGGACGCCACATGCGTGGCAAAGGAGATCAGGAAACACAGGATATTCAAAGCGCGAAATGTCTACAACCGTCCAGTGATGTGCGAGAAGCTCGGCGTATGTCCACACAAGACAGTCTGTTCATCAAATTCTATCAGCGCACCCGGAAATCAAGCAGTCGCAAAGAACTCTGTATTACTACATTGAAAGCGGCGTTTTCAAGGATTTTGGCGTGGATTGTTTCTCCTTAAAGGAGCAGGTAAACCGGAAGCAATTCAGCGAAAAATACAAAAAGCGCAAAGAGCCTTCATGCTATGCGGGCAGAGAATACTCTGATTTTCTCAAGTTTCGCGAGGAAAACCCCGAAACCCCCGCTACCCAAATGGACACAGTTTACAACAACCCTTCAGGGCCTTATCTTCAAACCTTTATGATTGAAAAAGCCAATTTCATGTTCGGATTCCTGCACGACGAAAAAACAAGCGAAAGCATGGCGCGGCGTGTTGATTGGCTTCAAAAAACCTTGGGCGCGGAGTTGTTTTCAAAGATTTTTCCGGCTATTTTGACTGACAGAGGCAGCGAGTTCGAAAAGTGGCAACTGTTCGAACTCGACTCCTCCGGACGGACGCGGTTGAAGATTTTTTACTGCGATCCTATGCAGTCGAGCCAAAAGGCGCGCATAGAGAACAATCACATCTACGTCAGGGACATTATACCTAACGGATTCCCCCTTGACAACCTTTCACAGCAAGATATCAACCTGATGTTCTCTCATATCAACGCCGTTCCGCGCCTTTCACTCAATGATAAATCGCCTTATGAGGTCTTTTCTTTCTTCTACGGCGAAAAAGCCGCAGATGCCTTGGATATTAAAAAAATTAACAGAGACGTTGTTGTTCTTAAACCTTATTTGATTTTCGGTAACAAATAGCTGTTTCCCCTTTTTGCAACACTAATTTCCGGCGGCACTTTTTAGATATTCTTTGCTTTTTCCGCCGGAATTTATTTTTGCAATTTACCATTTTATATTTAATAAATCGTTTAGTCGCTTTGTTTATGAGTACAATTCTTTTCTTAGGGGTAAATGACTATGTTGGAAGTGGAATTCCTATCACGCGTTATTTACTCAATAACATATTTGTAATATTCTTTAGCCCAAAAGGTATTTTGGATTCGGCGATATATGCCTTGTTTTACTGCTTTATTCTGTGGATTATAGATACGCTACAAAGAAGAAAGGTTTTAGAACCAAATACGAACAATTGAAATTGTGGCAAACCTACAAAAAAATATTTCTTCCTTGTCCCAAGCATTCAATCCCTGCGTCGGTGCATCTTTTTTATTACCTCTTTAATAAAGACTGTCGATTTTTGTCGACAGTCTTTATTTATATTAAATTGGGAATTAATAACTGTTTGCAATATTATTTAAGCAAAGATTATTATCATGATTATAGGCGAATGTATAATTTATGGCTCCATTGCGACCAAATGTACCAGATGCGCAATTCCGGGGATGCTTTCTCCCTGCTGGGTAGAGGTTGGAGACATTAATGCACCGGTGGCGATAAACAGTACATTTTTGAGTTCACCCGCCCCCATTTTACCCAGAATATACGAGCAAAGCACCGCGGCCGAGCATCCGCAACCCGAACCCCCTGCGTGTACATCCTGTTTATCCCTATCGTATATAAGCAGCCCGCAGTCGGTATAGTTGCCGCCCAGGGGATAGCCCTTTCTTTCCATGAGCTGCCGCAGAAGGTCGCTGCCTACCGAGCCCAAATCCCCGGTTACAATCAGGTCAAAATCATCCGGTTTTGCCGCGGCATCCTTTAAATACGCGGCAATGGTTTCGGCGGCGGCGGGAGCCATTGCCGCCCCCATATTATTTGAGTCGGTAATCCCGAGATCGGTGATATATCCGATGGTGACATCGGCAATGCGCACACCGCTGCCTCCAAGCCCTACAATTATCGACCCCGCTCCGGTTACCGTCCACTGGGCTGTCGGGGGGCGTTGCCCGCCATATTCGAGCGGAAAACGAAACTGTCTTTCTGCCGAGCAAAAATGAGAGGAGGTGACGGCACCGCAGATATCTGCCGCTCCGCTGTCAACAAATATCGCGGCAAGGGATAAGGTCTGTGCCATGGTGGAACAGGCTCCGAACTGACCTAAAATAGGAACACCGAATTCCCGAAGCCCGAAGGTAGAGGCTATATTTTGATTAAGCAAATCCCCGGCAAACAGATAATTGACCTGTGAAGGGGAGATCTCCGCTTTATTTAAGGCACGTGTAAATGCTTCACGCTGCATTGCGCTTTCTGCCTTTTCCCACGATTTCTCACCAAGAGTGGTATCTTCGAAAACCATATCAAAGCCTCTGCCGAGCGGGCCTTCACCCTCGCGCTTGCCGACCACCGATGCGAACCCCAGAATGGTTGGGCGGCCAGACAGCATAACCGTGTATTGTCCTTTGCGTTCAGGCATTTTATAACCAATCCTTTCAAGCGAAAAAGTTTGAATTAACTAAACAGTGTCAGAAGATTTAATATCAGTCCATAAATAATAGAAGCGGTAATACCGTACACCAGAACCGGTCCGGCTATTGTAAACATTTTTGCCGCCAATCCCAATATAAGCCCCTCACTTTTGTATTCGATTGCGGGAGCAACTATTGAATTTGCAAAGCCGGTTATCGGAACCAAGGTACCCGCCCCTGCGTGTTTCGCGATATTGTCGTATAAATCAAAAGCTGTCAGTATGGCACTGGCGGCAATCAATGTAGATGAACCTATAAGTCTGGCATCCTCAATCTCCATCCCCGAATCCGCCGCAAGACCTGTAACAATCTGGCCTATAACGCAAATAAGCCCCCCCACAAGGAATGCACATATACAGTTTTTCAAGATCGGAGACTTAGGAGTTGTCTGTTGGTTCATTTTTCGAAATTCCTGACCGGTTATTTCCACAATCATGCCCCTTTCTGTTTATTGTTGTATTTTTTCCGATATGTATTCAAATATTCAGGTTCAGTAATTACGGAACATCTTTTATTGTGCTACATACAATGTCATGAGAGAAAAGGAAAGGGGGCATTACCATATGTGTCTGAAGAACCTGTTTGGCGACATGGACTGCACATGGATCCTGTTCATCATTGTCTTGATCCTTCTGTGCTGTGATGACGATCGCGGCTGCTGCTAGTTAGATAAATAGCATTACAATACTAATTAATATTGAAAACATAGTGAATGATTAGTATTAACTGCACATCGAGAAAATTACTACGCATTTTGTAATTTATCCAAAACTCTCACCCCCCTTAAAAAAGGGCTGACACACATTTTTCATTGTGTGTCAGCCCCTTATTATTATGTATTATACTAAATCCAACTATAACTATTCCATAATTATCGCTCATGGCGCGTTCTTCCTATACTAATTTAATTTAAATTAGTATTAGGAACGCATCGCTCTATTCTGGAATGTTTTAGAATGGATTTAGTATTAGTCCAGTTTATTCATTGTCAGGCCGGTAATAAGCTTCGGATAAAAGTATGTTGATTTTTGCGGCATCTTTTCACCCGCTGACGCAACATCCCGAATTTCTGAAACACGGGTGGGGTTTAGGATAAAGCCGCATTGGAATTCACCCTTATCAACCCCTCCCAGTACATCACATAAGCTTCGGGTATAGGTGAGGTTGCGCTGGTTTGCCATGTTTTCACGATCAATTCCCATCAGCCGTTCGAGCACCAAGGTATGCAGTATGGTTACATCCAGTGAACGCGATGCACCGGAGAGGGAGGGCAGAAGCTCATCCATGACCGCTGAATCCCTAAGGGTCATCAATGTAAAGGAGTCGCCGCCGGTATAAAATCCAAAAGCATGGCGGCCGCCCTTATACGCGTTTTCAAGAGTTTCATTAAGCGCCGCGACCTCAACCCCTTCATCCATATCAAAATAGGGTGCGCTTGCCTTAATCAGGGCGGCGGCATCAAAATTATCAAGACCGCGAACCAACCTGTGGGTAGGGAAAACAACCAGACCGGGATGGTTCATTTCCACCATCATCATCATAACATAATCCGAAGGGGCTCCTTGGGGAGCGCCTTTGCTCCTGAGTGCATTGCGATAGTTCAGCGCGGTTTCATACCTATGGTGGCCATCTGCGATATAAAGCCGGGTATCTGCCATGTTCCGCTGTACGCAGGCGATAATCTCAGGGTCGGTTATTGCCCATAGACGATGCTCCAGTCGGTTTTCGTCCGTCATCCGGGAAATCGGCTGCATATTCGATATTAATGACGGGATATCCGGCATTTCCCCTTTCCCATCGTCATCCATATAGAGGGAATAGATGCAGCTGAAATTGCAATTTGTCGCCTGCATAAGATTAAAGCGGTCGGTTTTAGCCTTGGACAAGGTTTCTTCATGGGGAAGGACAATGCCCTTTTCAAATTCTTCGAGCTTAACAAGCCCGACCAAACCCATAATACTGCGTGTTTCACCCTCGGTACCGCTGATATTGCCGTCTCGTTCAAGTGTAAATCGGATTTCATATACATATAATGCGGGGGTATCATCCTGCCGTAAAATGCCGTCATTAAGCCAGCCTTCAAGCACTTTACCCGCCTGCTTATACGGCTCATTTCCGTCTTTGGGCAGCTCCAGCCGTATTATATTATAAGGGTTTTGAGCCAAAAATGCCCTGCGCTGTTCCTCGTCAATTATATCATAGGGAGGGCAGGTTAGTTCCTCTGCTTTTCCGGCTTTGGGTGTAAATCTCAGTGCGCGAAAAGGGCGGATTTCAGCCATTTAATAATCATTCCTTTGCTTTTTTATTTTAGGTCACCTTTAGAGATTAATATCGGGTGTGGAAGGTGCGGTTGATTACATCAAGCTGTTGTTCTCTCGAGAGCTTTACGAAATTCACGGCATATCCGGACACCCGAATTGTAAGCTGAGGATAAAGCTCGGGGTGCTCCATGGCATCCATCAAGACCTCTTTATTAAGAACATTCACATTGATATGATGTCCCTCCTCGTCAAAATAGCCATCCATAAGGTTGACAAGATTAACCGCGCGTTCCTGCTCATCCCTCCCGAGTGCGTCCGGCACAATCGAGAAGGTATAGCTTATTCCGTCTTCACTGTAATCATAGGGAAGCTTGGCTACCGACATCATGGAAGCAACGCTGCCGTGGCTGTCCCGACCGTGCATGGGGTTGGCACCGGGGGCAAAGGGTTCACCCGCCTTGCGCCCGTCGGGGGTGGAGCCGGTTTTCTTCCCGTAGACAACGTTTGATGTTATGGTGAGAATAGAAAGGGTATGGACAGCATCACGGTATGTCGGGCATTTGCGCAGCTTATCCATAAATATTTTAACAATATACACCGCAATATCGTCCACTCTGGGGTCGTTATTGCCGAACTTGGGGAAATCCCCTTCAATTTCAAAGTCAACGACAAGCCCGGTTTCATCCCTTATCGGACGCACCTTGGCGTATTTAATCGCAGAGAGGGAATCGGCCACCACAGAAAGTCCGGCAATACCGCATGCCATGGTGCGGAGCGGTTCATCATCATGCAGCGCCATCTGAAGCTTTTCATAGCTGTATTTGTCATGCATATAATGAATTACATTGAGGGTGTTGACATACAGTGTTGCAAGCCAGTCGCAGGTTTTATCAAACTTATGCATAACATCATCAAAATCAAGATACTTACCGCGGCAGGCAAACATCTCCGGTCCTACCTGAACACCGCTTTTCTCATCACGGCCGCCGTTGATTGCATAGAGCAACGCCTTTGCAAGATTGGCTCGGGCACCAAAAAACTGAAGCTGCTTGCCCACCCGCATTGCCGATACACAACATGCAATTCCGTAATCATCCCCGAACTTTTTGCGCATAAGCTCGTCACTTTCATACTGGATGGAGCAGGTTTCAATCGACATTTTAGCACAATACAGCTTAAAGCCCCGGGGCAGCCGCGGGCTCCATATAACCGTCATGTTTGGCTCTGGAGCGGGGCCCAGGTTGGTAAGGGTATGAAGAAAGCGGAAGGACATTTTGGTTACCATATGCCGCCCGTCGGTGGAAATGCCCCCGATTGATTCGGTCACCCATGTGGGATCGCCGCTGAACAGTTCATCATATGCGGGAGTACGGAGAAATCTGACCAGCCTGAGTTTCATTATAAATTGGTCGACAATCTCCTGTATTTCACTTTCGGTATATCGCCCTTCCTCAAGGTCGCGCCGGGCATAAATGTCAAGGAAGGTTGAGGCTCTGCCCAGCGACATGGCAGCGCCGTTTTGTTCTTTAATGGCGGCAAGGTAGGCAAAATACAGCCACTGAAAAGCCTCTTTTGTATCCTTTGCAGGCTTAGAAATATCGAATCCGTAGGACTGCGCCATGCGTTTTAAAGCCTCCAGCGCCCGCACCTGCTCGGCAAGCTCTTCTCTAAGCTGAATAGCCTTTATATCCATTACATTATATACAGCCTCTTTATGGGAACGCTTTTTACCCTCTATAAGATAATCCACCCCGTAGAGCGGGACACGGCGGTAATCCCCGATAATCCGCCCTCGCCCGTATGCATCGGGCAGGCCTGTAATAATTCCGGATTTTCGTGCTGCCCGCATTTCAGGAGTATAGACATCAAAAACCCCGTCGTTATGCGTTTTTCGGTATTTGAAAACCGTCTCGATTTCAGGGTCCATTTCACGCTCATAGGCTTCAAGCGAGGTGTGAACCATACGGATGCCGCCGAAGGGCATGATTGCTCGAACAAGCGGCTTTTCGGTCTGCAGCCCGACAATCTGTTCAAGCTCCCTATCAATATAACCGGGCGGATACGCGTCTATATCCGATATTGTATGGGTATCTATATCGTATACTCCGCCGCGTTCCCGCTCCTCATCCATAAGGGCTTTTACCCGCTCCCACAGCTTATTTGTCCGTTCGGTCGGGGGTGAAAGGAAAGACTCGTCACCGTCATACGGCGTATAATTGCGAATGAGAAAATCACGGACATCGACAAATTGTTGCCATGAGCCTGTTTTAAATTCGGTCATACTGATCACTCGCTTCCTTTCCACAAGAAGGCTTTATCTTTTGATTATAGTATATCAAACAGCGCGAAATTATACAATGCTCATACAAACAAGATTAGTATACTAATTCGGTATACATATATAAAAATTGCACATTCCATTTCTTATACTAATCTCAAATAAACAAGCTGAAATGGGCTGTACTCTGACACAAATACCACAGCGGGGGAATATCCTATAAGAGTGATAAGTATATGGGAGGAATGGTTATGTTGGATATGAGGATACCGATCCGTTTCTTCATTGGCGTGAACTCTTCCGGCGGTTTTACCGGATTTACGGATGATTTATATGAAATTGAGGAGGGCTGGAAAGCATTTTTAATCAAGGGAGGACCCGGTTCGGGGAAATCCGAGCTTCTGAAGCGTGTGTACCGGCATGTAACGGCATACGGTCAGGAAGCATACGCTTTTATCTGTGCTTTAAATCCAAATTCCTTTGACGGACTGGTTTTCCCCGATATTAAGGTCTGTGTTCTCGATGCCAATGCCCCTCATGTTATAGAGCCCAAATGTTGGGGTGCAGTTGAGCAGATTGTAAACCTCAGCACATGCATAAACCCGACCTTTATTCGAGAGCGGAGGGCGGAAATCATTGAGGCCAACCGTACATATAACATCCTTGATAAAAGATACAGAAAGTTTATAGGGGCGGCGGCAAATCTTCTTGGAGATTCCCGTCGGATTGCATTTGAGTGTACCGATACAACAAAAATACAGCGCAATGCGGCACGAATAGCCGCGCGGGAATTCGGTCCCCGCAGCGAGCTGCAGGGAAAGGAAAGCCGTCGGTTTATTTCTGCGGTTACATCCGAAGGGCTTATGACCTTTCAGGAAACAATTCAGTCCATGTGTCCCCGCATTTATTCGGTAGAGGATGAACAGGGGGTATCGTCCCGTCTGCTGATTGATGAGTTGAGAAAACGCGCGCTTGATAACGGTCATGATGTTATCAGCTGTTATTGCCCCCTTTTCCCCAAGGAAAAACCCGAACATCTGCTCATTCCTGAAATCGGTATAGGGTTTACCACCTCTAATCTGTGGCATAAGGCGGATTTCCCCGTTTATCGCCGCATTCATGCCGCGCGTTTTACCGATTCGGAGCGGCTGCGCCAACGCCGACAGCTGATGTCCTTTAATCGCCGTGCGGCTCGGGAGCTTATAAACGAAGCGGTGATCATATCTGGGGAGGCAAAGGCGATAATGGATGATATCAAAAAAATTTATGATAAGTATCTGGATAAAGAGGGGCTGCAAATGATGGCCGACTGGGTTATATCCGAGATGGATGAAGTGTTGATAAGCTATGCATAACCAAGCAGCCCTCTTATCGATACTTCACCCGAACTTACCGAGATAATGCCGCTGCCGTCATCCACCATAAGCCGCCCGTCCGGCGAAATCCCCACCGCTCTGCCCTTGTGTAAAACCCTGCCGTCGGGGGAAAGCACGCAAACATCCTTACCGATATTTATACATAAATCGCTGTATCGCTCGAGAAGCGGGGAGAACCCCTCTTCCCGAAGGGTTAGCCATAACGGCTCAAGCCGATTTACTATCTCGGACGCAACATCCCCGATATCAAGCCTTACACCTGCGGTCATGCCGACCGAACCCGCATTGGACAGCCCGAGCTTACTGAAATCATCGGCGGTTTGGTTGAGGTTGACACCTATTCCCGCCACAGCAAAGCTGTCCTGCTCCAACAAAGAATTTTCGCATAAAATACCACATATCTTTAAGCCGCCGCATATTATGTCATTGGGCCATTTGATTAGAAATTCCTCGCCCGTCATACCGCTTAAAGCCTGAGATACCGCCATACCGCAGATAAGGGGGAGCAGCTCGGTTTCATAAGAAGGCTTAAAGAGCAACGACATGGCGAGTGCCTGCCCTTTTTCGGCATTCCATTCCCGCCCTAAACGGCCGCGTCCTCGGGTTTGATTTCCCGTCCAGCAGAGTGCACCGTCAGGCAGCTCGGTACCGTGCAGTTTCAGCCAGCCGTTGGTCGAATCGATGGTATCTAAATAGAAGTCCGGCTTTCCCAGTTTTAGCGCGGTCAGCCCCGCAAGCCCGCCGCTCATGAGCGCAGCTCCGCAATAAACGGGGCTATACCGGCGTCGGTGATGTCAATAATTCCGTAGGTCGGGCTTCTGCCTGTTAGGCTCCCGGGATTGAGGATGTAAAGTCCGTCATCATATATGCATATGGGGATATGGGTATGACCGAATAACAAAACATCTGCCTTTCTTTCTCGGGCAGCCGATATAATATTATACAGTCCGGACTTTACACTATGTATATGACCGTGAGTATAATATATTAAATATCCGCCAACCGATTTGAGCCCGAAAGAGGGCAGGACGGAAGACAGTCCCCAATCACAGTTGCCGCAGACAATTTCAATTTTCCGCTTCGGGAAATCATCCGCCATGGCTTGGGCTTGCCGCGCGCCGTCCCACAAATGGATTACAAGTTCGGCGCGGGGCTGCTGAGTAATTGCATTCCGCAGTGCTGATTCATTTCTATGTGAGTCGGATACAACCAAAATCCTCATATTCGTAATCCCTTCATATTTTAAGTAAGGTTATCATAATTATATCACAGGTAGATCATATGATGAAAGGTCTGATTAACAATGGGTGAAAATAAACCGACACCTGAACAGATAAATGAAATACTGGAATATGCCAGTAAAAAACTTGGGATTTCAAAAGAGCAATTAGTTTCAACCGTTAAAAGCGATGAGGCAAAAAAAGCAGCTTCCCGTCTTTCCCAGTCGGATATTGCCAGATTTCAGACAATGGTAAGTGACAAGGATAAACTGGAAAAGCTGCTCAACTCGGCACAAGCAAAACAATTGATGGATAAGCTGATAAACAAAAAAGATTAAGCACAAGCTCAACGATAGCCGATTTTTGAAAGGACGGTGAAATATGTGGATGATCTGGCACAGAAAATCAGTGAGCTGCTGGGTTCCCCCGATGGAGTTCAGAAATTGCAGGCTGCTGCTGCATCCCTCGGAATGCTGACGGAAAACAAAGCCGAGTCCTCCGCTCAGCCGGTATCCGCCGTGCTGCCGGCCGCCTCTGAGACGGCGGGGGGTATATCCGGCGGAGATTTGGAAGTCCTGAAAAGGCTGGCACCGCTTGTCTCCGGTTTTAAACAGGATAGTAATGACACTCTCCTGTTAAAGGCAATTCGACCTTATCTTCAGGACGAACGCCGAAAACGGGTGGATGATGCAGTGAAAATAATGCATATGCTTAAGGTTCTGCCTAATTTTAAATTATAATATCGTGCCGATGTTTCTGAATAAAATACCGCCACGAAAGGGGCGGATAATGAATTAAGGGGATTGGCTGTTTTGGATGATAATATGCTTAAAATGCAGCAGGAGGCGGTAGAACGCGTTCGGCTTATGCAGGAACGTGCAAGAAAATATGTCGAGGGGGATTCAATACCCAAAGAGGAAAGAGAGAAAACTGATTTTGAAAAACCCAAAGCATTGCAGACAGGCGCCCCGCACAAAAGCAACATGTCGTTGCTCGGTATTTTTGGGGAGGACAAGGACCAATTATTTCTTTTAATGCTTGCTGTTCTGCTTGTTAAAAGTAACGCCCCCATTGAGCTGATTTTGGCGCT
>JAQUHC010000052.1 GCA_028683785.1 Oscillospiraceae bacterium | reverse complement strand
CCATTGGAGTGAGGGTCATGATGCCATTGGAGTGCGGTGTTTTGCTTCTTCATCGCTCTCAAAACTTAAAATTTTAGCAAGCATCATTTCTAATGGATTACATGAAATCTAATCTTTCGTTTCAGAGGAACCAAATCCCCGAAAACCCTTGATATATAAGGAATATAGCGGCATAAAACAAAAAACCACCTTGAAAAATTCTTTGATTTTTCGGGGTGGTTTACTCTATATTGTGGGAGAGCGCCTGCATGGCATGCAGGAGGTCAGCGGTTCGATCCCGCTATTCTCCACCATTTTGCGAAAGCTCACAACTTATATTGTGAGCTTTTTTGCTTTTTGCTGATAGTTTAAATATTGTTCTGCGCTGATGCTAAAAGTAACATCAGTTTGATTTCCTCTTGAAACAGTAATTTTTTCAATGAGATGAGCGATAATCATTTTTTTAACTTCCATTTCGCTATCATTAAAAATATCCGCCCAATTTAATAACCTGTTGTGCTGTAATTTCAATTCGGAAATAATTCTTTCGGAATCAGAGTATTCATCCGTCAATCTTATTACATCATGTTCCGCAAGTTTCTGTTCTTGAGTAGTCCTATCAATTGCCTCGTTTAACAAGTCATAGCTAAATTTACTTGTACCTTGGACAACTTTAACGATTTCGTCTTTGAGTGCCATAAGCTCTGAAGTGCGTTTATCAAAACGTTGCTCTCCTTCATTAACACTCCAAACTTCAATGCCGTTATTTACAAACCATTCTACAACAAACGGTGTTTCATCTTCTTTTCGTCCAAGGCGATCAAACATAAATACCAGAAGAATATCAAACTTGCCTTCTACGGCATCTCTTTGAATTTCTTGATAGAATCTCTGTCTTTTGCTGATACCTTAAATCCTGATATTCCTTTTTCTGAAAATTCCTTTGTTATTTACAATTCGGTTTTAAGGCAACAAACTCATGACACGAAGTTTTTTGCATTGGAATATCGTTTTTTTCTACTTGACCTAATGTGGAAACACGGTACAAGCAGTAAACTCTTTTCATAAACCATCACCTGTCCTCTCAATAAAAATTTGAGGTGACAGGAATGGCATCCATTATTCAATTTTCAAGGAACAATGTGAGTGTTTGGCACACTATTATTATCCATCTCATCACCTTATT
This sequence comes from Oscillospiraceae bacterium, assembly GCA_028683785.1. GTDB lineage: Bacteria > Bacillota > Clostridia > Oscillospirales > Acutalibacteraceae > Avimonas. Next base: position 10,988 of record JAQUHC010000052.1, on the reverse strand, counting down.
TGTCAACGAGTGTTGCACTCGTCATATCAAATATTTGAAAAACAATGCTATTTATGTTACAATATAATTAGTGGTTTTTAATCTTTCAATTTTACTTCTTAGAAAACACTACTTACCATGTCATCCCAAAATTGAGCATTCCTTAGATTATATATAGTGAGGTGTTTTAATCTGCGAGGTAGTAATTAAAATACTTTATAAAAACCTATCACTAAACCATAGAATTTAGCTGTATTAAAGTACGGCATTCGGTGTAAAAGTTTATGGAAATTAAGAAATGCTCCTTCTTGGCTATTAATAGTTGCTGAGAAGGAGTTATTTATTATAACTTTCGCAAAAGAGCAAGTTTTCGATACGATTAACAATCCCATTCAAAGCAAACTAACAGCACCTTATTTTTATGAAACCATTGCAATTGGCAAAGGGTTATAGGTTACCTTTATCAACCTAAATATATTGCGTGGGGATGGATAAAAGTGTATATGTCAATTCTTGGTGCCGGTCATGCCGGTACTGCGGTAGCGGCAGATTTAAGCCTGCGAGGTCATGAGGTGACCTTGATTAAGACGTCTCATGCTATGCATGATGAAAACTTTAATTATCTTCTTGAGAACGATGGCAGGGTTTGCCTTGTTGAAGATGGGAAAAAACAATGGGCAAATATAGCGCATATTACTCGTGATTTATCATGCCTTGGTGAAAGCAAAATAGTAATTATATATATCCAAAGCAATTATCATGAAGCTCTTATAAAGCGTATACGACCTTACCTTCGAAATGGGCAGATTCTCTTACTAAACCCCGGCTATCTTTCTACTGCCTATGTATTAAAGCATTGCTCAGATATCGACTTAACCATCGTCGAGGCACAAAGTTCTTTTATAGATTGCCGAATTATGGAGCCTGGCATTGTTAAAGTTCTCTTTCGTAATGTGAGAAATCCTTTGGGGATCCATCCCACAAATCATAGCGAAAAGGTCAAGGCAATGCTAAGTCAATTAGGGTTTCCATTTGTCTATCTCTCCTCGGTAGTTGATGCTGCTCTGCACAATCCCAACCTCATTGTACATACCGTTGGGGCAATCATGAGTATTCCTCGTGTTGAAAAAGCCCAAGGGGATTACTATATGTATAGGGAGGTTTTTACCCCCAGTGTTTGGCGCATCTTAGAGGAGCTGGACAACGAGAAAATGAATGTTATGGAAAAATTGGGATGTAAACGTGTTTCCTATGTGGATGCCTGTAAGTACCGTAATACATTAGACGATAGCCAGGAAGCGAAAGATATCTTCTTTTGGTATGCCAATCTACCTAATCCACTAAAAGGGCCAACCGTAGTCGATTCCCGATTTATCTCTGAAGATGTGCCCCAGGGATTGGTTCTTTTGGAAGCACTGGGATTAGAGCGCAAGGTAGAGACCCCTGTTTGTTCTGGATTAATTAACATTGCGTCGGCAGCTTTAGGGCGCGATCTACGATTAGAAGGTAGGACAGTAAAAAGGTTAGGAGAAAACATCTTGGAACGAATATTTAAAGGAATAGAGGAGGAGAAATGTGCAAATGAAAATTAATCAAGCCAAGGGATGGGAAAGGCTTTGTCGGTCTATTTATCAAAAGGTTGATCTTCTTGCAGAAGCAAAAAATGCAAGAAGTTCTTGCCGACGTCAACTGGCAAATATTAAAGGGGGCTACCGAGGTAGCAATCATCTTTTCCGTTCTCAGGTAGTTCCCTTCTGGAAAAGGTATGGTGTTAAGCCTAAAAAAATGTGGTATGACCTTTATTGTTTCAAGGATGCAAAATATGATCCGCGCTATATACCGGAAGATATTTATTGGCAAAGAATCTATCCTGCATTCAACAAGCCTAGCTTTCGTCACGCATACACCGATAAGTGTTTTTATAATCAACTGTTTCCTTATTTGAACCAGCCTCGTACTATTCTTAGAAACAGTAATAATTGTTTTTTTGACGGTGCTGGAAATATTATTAGTTTTGCCCGGGCGAAATCCCTTTTGGAGTCTGAGCAAAGGTTTGTTATTAAACCTGCGGTATACAGTGGTGAAGGAATTGATATATTTTTCTATGAAAGAGAACATAATAACATGGATCTTCAAAAATTGATGGAATCCTATGGTTGCAACTATATCGTTCAGGAAGTAGTAGCCCAGCATAACGTTTTAGCATCCATACACCCGCAATCGCTAAATACCATACGAGTAATTTCATTTCTGTTTCAGGGCGAGATTCATATTTCGTCCTCTATTCTTCGTATGGGTGTGGCAGGTTCACGCCTGGATAACATCTCCGCCGGTGGTCTTGCGTGCCCCATTCTTCCTAACGGAAACCTTGCAAAAGAGGCGATGGATAAGCAATCACAATGGGTGACAAGCCACCCTGGAGGAGCTGTTTTTGACAAAATAAAAGTTCCTTCATTCGATAAGATTTTAGAAGCGGTTCGTATAGCGCATAAGGACATTCCACATTTTCGCATTATTGGCTGGGATTTTTCCATTGATGAGAATGGAGAACCGGTATTTATTGAATACAATGGTGCCCCTGCGATGAATCAGGTAAGTTTTGGACCGCTTTTTGGGGAGCTTACAGAGTCGGTGTTAAATACGATATTTTTAAATGAAGCGGAGTTTGGTAATTAAAATATTTTGAATTGAAAAGGATGATAAAATGAAAATTTCTATTCTAGGTGCAGGGAATGGTGGCACCGCAGTAGCTGCGGAATTAAGCTTGCGTGGTCACGAGGTGACACTAATTAAGACTTCTAATGCTATGCATGACCAAAACTTTAATTTTCTTTTGGAAAACGGTGGCATGGTTAATCTTATCGAAGAAGGAAAAACAGTAACAGCAAAAATTAAACATATAACCAGGCAATTCTCACATCTTACAGAAAGCGAGGTTGTCATTGTATATATACAGACAAATTATCACGAAGCTCTTATAAAACGCATAAAACCGTATCTTCGTGATGGTCAGATTCTCCTACTAAACCCTGGCTACCTTTCTACTGCCTATGTGCTAAAGCATTGCTCTGATATTGACCTTACTATTTGTGAGGCACAAAGTTCTTTTTTAGATTGTCGGATTAGCGAACCAGGAACAATTAAGATTGGTTTTCGTAATGTACGCAACCCACTTGGTATCTACCCCGTAAGCCATATCAAAGAGAGCCGGGGTATACTTAATAAGCTTGGCTTTCCTTTTGTCTATCTTCCTTCTGTAATTGAAGCAGCGCTTCACAACCCTAATCTAATTGTGCACACCGTCGGAGCAATTATGAGTATTGCCCGTATTGAAAAAACCAAAGGTGATTATTGCATGTATCACGAGGTTTTTACTCCCAGTGTTTGGCGCATTCTTGAGGCGCTGGATAACGAGAAAATGAATGTAATGGAGAAGTTAGGATGTGAGCGGATTTCCTATGTAGAGGCCTGTAAGCATCGTAACACATTGGATGATAGTCGTGATGCTAAAGAAGTTTTCTTTTGGTATGCCAATATGCCGACACGGGCAAAGGGGCCTGTTGTCGTTGATTCCAGATATATTTCAGAAGATGTGCCCCAAGGGCTTGTTCTTCTTGAAACCTTGGGTTCAAAGTTTCATGTGAATACTCCTGTTTGCACTTCTTTAATTGACATTGCGTCTGCCGCTTTAGGAAGCAATCTACGATTAAAAGGCAGAACATTAGAACGATTAGGGGAAGATATATTAGAATGTATCTTACAGGATAAAAAATACGGAAATGATACAGTGCTTTTTTCGTAATCTAGTGGCTCCGTTGATTGTATCAGATTAATAGAACAAGAAGATTCTGAGTGCATTTTTAGGTTTTATCTATCACTCAATAAGAATAATCATATTTCCTTATGCTGAGATATATTAACATTAATTGATGATTTAGTCCCTAAAGACCATATTTTGCGAGATATTGACCGTGCAATCGATTTCAGCTTCATTTATGATGAGGTTAAGGATTTGTATTGTGAAAATATCGGCAGACCTTCAATCGACCCAGTTGTTCTGTTTAAAATCGTCCTGATTCAATACACCTTCGGCATACGCAGCATGCGTCAAACCATTAAGGACATTGATGTCAATGTGGCTCCCGGCAATGTGCATGACAGCGTTATGTTTATAACCATGTGATAGCAAAATTCCCTGAAACGAAGATGGTAGGCATAGACTCCGGTTACAAAACACCCATGTGATTTTTAAAGAATTTTATGAAAATTATTCATTCGTTTCACAAATATGAAATCCCCCAAAACCCTTGATATACAAGGAATATAGAGACATAAAACAAAAAACAACCTTGAAATATTTTATTATTTTCTGGTGTGGTTTTCCAATTAGTGTGGGAGAGCGCTTGAATGGCATTCGAAGAGGAGCGTCTTGAAAGCAAGCCACAGGCGGTTCGAAACCGCTTATCTCCATAAAAAAACACAAAAGGTACAGGTTGCGAGATTTGTGCCTTATTTGGTTTTATTGGCTTGTTGTAGGAAAATGCATAGATTTGTGATACAATACTACAAAATGAGGTGACATACATGACCCCGATCGAAATTTTAAAACAATACTTTGGCTATGATGAATTCCGTGAGGGACAGGAAGAGATTTTAGATACGCTTATCCACGGCAAGGATGTTTTAGGCATCATGCCAACGGGGGCGGGTAAGTCGCTGTGTTATCAGATTCCGGCCATGCTGCTCCCGGGCGTGACTCTGGTTGTTTCGCCTTTAATTTCGCTCATGCGGGATCAGGTTCAAGCGCTGACAGCAAACGGTGTACCGGCGGCATTTATCAACAGCTCGCTTACCAGTTCCCAATGGCAACGGGTGATGGCAAATGCCAGAAGCGGACAGTATAAAATTATCTATATTGCCCCGGAACGGCTTTTGACACCGTCTATGGAGGAACTTGCTCAAATTTTGCAAATCTCATTGATTGCGGTAGACGAATCTCACTGTATTTCACAATTGGGACAGGATTTCCGCCCAAATTACTTAGATATTCCTAAGTATGTAGACAGCTTATCGGTGCGCCCTGCTTTGGGTGCGTTTACCGCAACCGCTACCCCGCGCGTGCGTGATGATATACTTGAAACACTGAATCTTCAAAATCCGCTTACACTGGTGACCGGGTTCGATCGACCAAATCTGTATTTTGAAGTGAAGCAGCCCAAAGACAAGTATTTGGCGCTTACAAAATATCTGCGGGAAAATGACAGCAACGGAATAGTCTACTGCTCCACACGCAAAGAGGTTGAAAATGTCACCGAAAAGCTTATTGCTGACGGTTATTCCGCAGTAAGGTATCATGCGGGGCTTTCAGACGGCGAGCGCAGCAATTCTCAGGATGATTTTCTTTATGATCGCGTAAAAATAGTTGTTGCCACAAATGCTTTTGGAATGGGGATTGATAAATCCGATGTGCGATTTGTCATCCATTATAATATGCCGCAAAATGTAGAGAGCTATTATCAGGAAGCGGGGCGTGCTGGGCGGGACGGTCTTCACGCTGATTGCCTTTTGTTCTATGCCCGCAAGGACATCAACACTGCTCTGTTTCTCATTAATAAAAGCGAAAATCCGGATGAAATTATCCGGAATAGGCAATTGTTAAATCAAATGGAGCGGTACTGTGAAACAGATGGATGTCTGCGGCGTTATATACTTAACTATTTTGGTGAAGCCACTGAGGAAGATTGCAGTAATTGCGGGAATTGTAACGGCAATTTCGAAGAAACCGATGTAACGATGGACGCAAAAAAGGTCCTTTCGCATATCACGAGGCTGAACAGGGCAGGTAAACACTTAATGTTCACCCATACCGCCGATATCCTTTTGGGGAAATCAAGCGACTTCACCACTCTGTCCACCTTTGGGATCATGAAAGGAGTTCCTCGCGGCTATATTCGCCGATTAATCAGCCGTCTTACAGCTTTGGGGTATATTCATGACGACGGATATTTAAGCATTACACCAAAAGCAAATGCGATTCTTTTTGGTGATGAAATCGTTATGATTCGGGGAATCAAGCCGAAGGCAAACGAAAAAGCTGAGCGGACAAGGAAACAAGCCGCCAAACCAAGGTATGCGCTTTCCGAACAACTGCTCACGGAGCTAAAAGCATTGCGGCTTAATATTGCTCGCGAAGAAAAGGTTCCTGCGTTTATCATCTTTTCCGATGCTACGCTGGTGGATATGTGCCAAAAGCATCCATATACGACGGAAGAGCTGATGTCTGTCAGCGGTGTGGGACAGGTGAAGCTTGAACATTATGGGGAGCGGTTTTTGCAGCTGCTTTGTCAGAAAGAACGAGAAACCGCGCAAAAGGAGAAACCGCCGGAGCTTACGGCGGAATTGTTTGAGCAGCAGATTGAGATTGTTGATGATTATTTGCAAATATCGCGCGTTGCCGATAATATCAATGCAGTTCTGTTCCGATATGGTAAACCAAAGACCAGCGGAGCAAAACTGAATAAAATGTTGGTGGAAGCGGGCTTTTTAGAAATAACAGACGGTGTAAAACTTCCTACGGACAAAGGCAAAACGATTGGCATTACCATCGTAAGACGAAACTCCGGTCGCGGTGAGTATATGCAATGCCTTTTCGGGTCGGACGCTCAACGGACATGCGCTCAATTTGTTATAAAATTTCTTATTAATAAACTTGTCTGATTTATAAATTGGTATTATTTGCTTATACTAGATTATTAAAGGTTTGCCTCATGATTGACTTTGGTATGCATACACACTATAATTTAGCAATTAAACAGTTAGTGGTAAATAATAAACATGACCAAAGCGGTCTTACTCAATTTAGAAGGAGACTGACGAGAAAATGTTAGATGCCGATATTAGTGCCGGCTCAAGCGTTAATAATAAACTTAAAAAAGCATTTAATATTTGCATTTACGGTGCTTTTTCTATAATATTGTTGTTTTATATTTGCAGTATATTTTTATATAGTTGGAGAAACAAGGTACCTTATATTGCTTTTTTTGTACCTGCTTCGGTTTTTATGTATTATGTATCATACAAACTTATTTCAGTATTATATGGTTATAAAAATTACCTGGCGACACTATTTATTTTTGTTTTATCAATAATCATATATTCATTATGGAATTTCTATGCCAAGACTCAACCTATGAGTGATTATCGAGTATTAATAAACGGCGCAAAATCTGTTTTAAATGGTACATTTGCCGATTTATCATTCGATAAAGAAAACTATTATTATTTTTATAATTTTCAAACAGGCTTTACACTATATTTAGCTTTCATAATGAAGATTTTCGGAAACAGTCTTTTTGCCTTAAAATTTATTGAAATTCTTGTAATGTCTTTTACCAATATCTTATTATTTCATATTGTGAAGAAAATATATTCAGTCAAAGAAGCAATCATATCCACCTTGATTTACATTACCCTTACATTTAATATTGCAGGTTCATCAATTATTAATAATCAACATATTTCTATGTTTTTAATTGTGCTTATGTTATATTTTATTACCGGGAAAGACAGCTTTATATATACAGGTATTGCCGGTGCCGTTCTCGCATTTGCCGTTATTGTTCGTCCTAATGCCCAAGTGGTTCTTTTAGCTTATATTGCTTTTATGATTCTATTGATTTTATCCGACGGGAAAAAGCTATTGAAGAAAAATATCACCAATTTGCTTTTGTTTGTTGTGGTGTATTTCATCGTTATCTATAGCTTCGATATTACTCTGAAAACCATAAATCTGATACCGATATCAGCGATAAACGCTAACACAACATATTTCAAAATAGTTTTGGGAATTTCAGGGAAAGGTTTGTATGGTATCCCAACACTTAGTACAGAAAAAACACAAATTTATTTTGATCTTCAGCGTTTGAATTTTGATTATGAATTATATAACCAAGAATGTAAAAAGTATGTGATTGATAATATTACTAATAATACAAAAGGTGTTATCAAATATATTTATAACAAAATGCTGATATTCTGCGGTGCAATAGACAATCAAATAGGCTTTTCAGGTGTAAATACTCCCGGTTTAAGGTTATCGCATTTTATGAAATACGGAGGGTATCAGCAGTACGCTTCGCTTGTTTTTTTTGGGTTTATCGCTTCCGTAAAGAAAGTTACGTATGTAATTAAATCAAAATCATGCAATAATCGTATTGATAAAGAAGCGTTAATTACAATTGTTTTCATTCTTTATTTTGTTGCACATATTCTTATAGAAACACAGGCAAGATACAGATTTGAACAATATCTATGCTTATGTATTATGGTTGCACCTATATTCAAGGAGCGTTAGGAGTCGATGTATCAAAGGCTTATCATGCGCTTATTTTTATTAAAATAATGTAACATACTTGCACTATTATGATAAAACTCATGAATTCGCTTTGTCTATTGGCTTTTTATAAAAAAAATGATATATTATACTCAATGTTTTTATTAGACACCAGTTTTTTAAAGGAGAGCGGATATATGTATTCCAAAATGATGGATACAATCGGGTTTGTTAAGAATGCAGACCCGGAAATCGGACAAGCCATGGAAAAAGAACTTTTTCGTCAACGCCGTAATTTGGAGCTTATTGCTTCGGAGAATATAGTTTCTCCTGCGGTTATGGCTGCCATGGGCAGCGTTTTGACAAATAAATATGCTGAAGGGTATCCGGGGAAACGCTATTACGGCGGTTGTCAGGAAGTGGATGTTGTTGAAGAAATAGCCCGCCGGCGTGCATGCGAACTGTTTGGAGCAGAACATGCCAATGTGCAGCCCCACTCCGGGGCTCAGGCAAATCAGGCGGCATATGCCGCCTTGATAAATCCCGGCGATACAGTTCTCGGAATGAGTCTTGCACACGGCGGCCACCTGACCCATGGTTCACCTGTCAATTTTTCGGGATTGCTATATAATTTCGTAGCATATGGGGTGGACGAGGATACCGGTAGAATTGATTATGATAAATTAAAGGAAACCGCAATTCAAAATAAGCCACGTTTGATTGTAGCAGGCGCCAGTGCTTATGCCCGCGAAATTAAGTTTGATATATTACGAGAAATTGCCGACAGCTGCGGCGCCATGCTGATGGTAGATATGGCTCATATCGCGGGTCTTGTGGCTGCAGGAGAGCACATCAGCCCAATTCCGTATTGCGATGTGGTTACCTCAACAACCCATAAAACCCTGCGCGGTCCGCGCGGAGGACTTATTTTATGCCGTAAGGAATATGCCAAGGCAATAGACAAGGCTGTATTTCCTGGCTCTCAGGGCGGCCCCCTTATGCATGTTATCGCCTCTAAGGCAATATGCTTCGGAGAGGCACTTACACAGGAGTTTAAGGAATATCAGCGACAAATACGTAAAAATGCCGTTGCGCTTGCAGACGGGCTGACTTCTCGCGGGCAGAAGATAGTATCGGGAGGCACCGACAATCATTTGATGCTGCTTGACCTGCGTGAAACCGGCATAACCGGAAAGGAACTGGAGCGCCGTCTTGACGAAGTTTATATAACTGTTAATAAAAATACAATACCGGGTGAGCCGTTATCCCCGTTCGTAACAAGCGGTATTCGTATAGGGACACCGGCGGTTACAAGCCGCGGGCTGAAAGAGGCGGACATGGATGAAATTGCAGGATATATAAACGACGCAATATGCGATTTTGATACAAAGGCTGATGAAATCAGAGCCGGTGTAACAGAACTGTGCAGCAGGTATCCGTTATATCAATAGAAATACTAAATTTATAATTAAATAATATAATTATATTTAATTTTGTTAATAAGGGGGGATACCATGGCGGCACCTCTGGCTGACAGAATGCGTCCCGATATGCTGGAAGATATGGTGGGGCAGAAGCATTTACTGGCTCCCGGAAAGGCATTGCGAAATATAATTGAATCTGGAAATATTCCCAATCTTATATTTTACGGTCCATCCGGTGTGGGCAAAACCACCCTTGCGCGCATAATTGCAAAGCAGACCGATCTTCGTCTGCATAGGCTTAACGGCACCACAGCATCCACCGCTGATATTAAATCGGTTGTAGAAGAGTTGGATACATTGGCAGCCGTAAACGGGGTTTTGCTGTATCTTGACGAGATACAGTATTTCAACAAGAAGCAGCAGCAGACCCTGTTGGAACATATTGAAAACGGACGTATAACTCTTATTGCATCCACCACCGAAAATCCCTATTTCTATGTTTACAATGCCATATTAAGCCGTTCAACCGTGTTTGAGTTCAAACCGGTTGAATCTGAAGACATCAAACCTGCGGTAATACGCACCTTTGACTTTTTAGAAAAGAATCAATCGCTCAGTCTTAAAGTTGATTGCGAAGCTGTTGAGCATATATCCAAAACATGCGGCGGAGATGTCCGCAAGGCGATAAATGCGGCAGAGCTTTGCGTATTGGCGACCATTCCTGATGCCGACGGTGTTCAGCATATCACTGTTGGAACAGCTTCCCAGCTCTCACAGAGGAGCTCTATGCGGTATGACCGTGACGGTGATGAACATTACGATATAATATCGGCATATCAGAAATCCATGAGAGGATCGGACCCAGATGCTGCCATTCATTATCTTGCGCGGCTTTTAGCCGCGGGAGATTTACCGTCTGCCTGCCGCCGCCTGATGGTCTGCGCATGTGAGGATGTAGGATTGGCTTATCCAATGATAATACCAATTGTTAAAGCGGCGGTTGATGCAGCGATGCAGGTAGGCTTGCCCGAGGCACAGCTTGCTTTGGCAGATGCGGTTATTCTTGTCTGCAATTCGCCCAAATCCAATTCCGGAGCGAACGCCATTCATGCGGCTATGGCTGACATTGAAGCCGGGCTTTCCGGTCCGGTACCGCGCCAACTTCAAAACAAGCATTATGATGGAGAGGATGCCGAGCGTAAGGGACAATATTACCTGTATCCTCATGATTTTCCGAACCACTGGACCGAGCA
>JAQUHC010000051.1 GCA_028683785.1 Oscillospiraceae bacterium | reverse complement strand
AAAATGTTTCTCTTGTCAAATAAAGATATGGAGGAAGCAAAAACACCTCCCGAAATCATCAAAGAAAACTATTCAGGCATTTTTTTCGCAGGTTTTGTCTCAAATAAAATCGTAAACGCCGCGATCTCCAGAAATCTTCCGGTTGTTTTAATCGACTATTCCCACCGCTTGCTTCAGGCAGATTCCGTTTTGTCAGACAACTATCACATGGGCTATCTGGCCGCCTGCCACTTAATCGAAAAGGGGCACAGGAACATCGGATTTGTGGGCGATTATATAAACGTTCCGAACATCACCGATAGATGCCTGGGATTGCAGAAGGCATTATACGAATATCATCTACCCATCATTCAAAACAACTTTATTATCAACGATGACTTTAAAACCGGGCTATATACACTGAACTTTGAGCTGCCCTCCCCACTACCCACCGCATTTGTCTGTTACTGTGACAGGGCTGCCTATTATCTTTATGAAAAGCTCCGGCTCCGCGGGCTCTCCGTTCCGCAGGATGTATCAATAATAAGCTTTGATAATACTGAAACCGCCAAAAGTATTACGCCTCAACTGACATCCATTTACTCATCCAGAAGAGAGTTTGCCGACCTGGCTTTCAAACAGATGGTGAACAAAATCAAGAATCCGTCAAGCACACCCAAAAAGTTTTTAATCCCTTCAAGGCTCGTCGTCCGCGACTCGGTAAGAGATTTGTCCGAAGATTCGGATTACAATTCAATGCCCTAATTATACAATGGAGATGAAATTATGCGGATTGCAGAAATTCCTGAGAATGCCATAGCTTTTCGCGTCAGAACATATTTTGACGAAAAAGCGGATGCCGTTTTTTTAACTGGACCTGCGCGGGCTTTGATTTGATGTTTAAGGGATCAAAATTGGAAGCGGAATTTGTCTCGAATTGCTGCAGCGATAAGTTTGCCGCCTATCTGATGGTTATAGTTGATTCCGGAACGGATCAGGAATCCAGACACAAAATCAAGCTTGAAAAGCAAAAGTCTTTCTATGTTCTTGCGGAGAACCTGCCACACGGCATTCACAGCCTGAAGGTAATTAAAATAACCGAATGCCAGTATGCTACCGCAGGCATTACACAAATAAATTGCGATGGGGAATTATTAGAACTGCCCCCGAAAAAAAAGAAGCTTATGCTTGAGTTTATCGGAGATTCTATAACCTGCGGGTTCGGAAACATCTCCCAAAATGCCGACGAAGAGTTTTCGACTTTGTTTGAGGACGGTTCTCAGTCTTTCGCAGCTCTGACCGGCGATGCTCTGGACGCGGATTACAATCTCATATCATTAAGCGGTTGGGCAGTTTACAAAAGCCCCTATGGCAGGACCTTGCTGGATATTTACGACAAAACAGACGCTCTGAACGACCCCGCACTTGCCGAATGGAACTTCAAAGAAAACCAGGCAGATATCGTCGTTTTGGAGCTTGGCACAAACGATAGAGCATGGACAGGCTCATATCCTGTTAAACTGGGTGAATTTGAGAACGCATATGTAAACTTTTTATATGAAATACGCGGTAGATATCCCGGCGCCTATATCGTTTGTGTTCTGGGCTCGCTGGTCATTCCTGAGCATCCGATCTTTGAGAGAGTTCAAAATGCCGTTCAGCGATTTAACGATACTAAGTCCGAGTTTCTGAAAATCTCTTATGTTGACAAAGAAACCGAGGGCTTGGGCTGTGGACATCCTACCGTTATAAAGCACCAAAAGATTGCGGAAATACTCTCAAAGAGACTTAATGCAATTTCAATCTGACTGCAAATAATCAATATAAAATGTTAGTTTCAGGGCGCACATGCTAACCGATATTAAAAACTTAGTAATTTCACCCCTTATCAACAACCAGAGGTTGTCAGTTCGATTCTGACCATCAGCTCCAAAAACAAAAGCACTTCTTACGAAGTGCTTTTGTTTTTGTGTTTTTGTCCGCAAGGACACAACTCCATTTGCGTGGCACACGCAACATCATTTTATGATTAGAATAAACATCATTCCGCTGAAAGCGGACACAAAATGAAGTTATTCTAACGAGCAAATGATGTTGTGCTTCGCACAAACGATATGGGCGTTCCCCCCAATGATGGCATCTTCGGAGCAAATTTCTTGCAATTTTTCTTTACAGTGGTATAATCAAGCAAGGGGTGGATTATGTTTCTCACTAAGAAAAGCTTTAAAAAAATTTTAATTATGGCAATTTGTTATTTCGCTTTAAGTGTTTTTTGTATATTATTTTCTGTTGTTTTTTAAATTTAGGAATAGATTCAACCTTTTTATTTGTATTAGGGATCATTGTTTTTGCTTTAATGTTTTTAGTAGTATTGTGGGGCTGGTATGCAGAGAGTAAAGGAAAGTTAATAAACTTAGGCAACAAACTTATTCGCAAAGAATTAAAACCTGCCGAATTCTTAAATGAATATAACATACAATAATGGTGGAGAAACAGACATAAAACAGTCATCTAAATTAGCGTTGGAAAGATTGATAAAATAAAGGAATGATTTTTGCCATTTCGTACGGTCTAAATATTATATTAACCTGCATTTACGATACAAATTAAATTATAAAAATACGATTTACACCCATTTTACCTTATGTGTCAATTCGTACGATAAACACAGAAAGAAACGGCGCTTTTCTACAACAGCCTCAAATAATCTTTTAGGGGTTTCGAGGTTTGAACGGAGTGGTATATTGGAGATATTTATTCATGTTTACACGATATTAATCGGTCTGATTATCGGAAGCTTTTTAAACGTACTAATTTATCGCGTTCCTTTAAAACTATCATTTGTTAAAGGCGCCTCATTCTGCCCGAAATGCAAACACAAGCTAAGCTGGCTCGATCTTTTTCCCGTTTTAAGCTACATATTTCTTTTTGGGAAATGCCGTTATTGCAAAGACGGCATCAGCCCTCGCTATCCGGCTATCGAGCTGCTCAATGCCCTTTGTTATTATCTGGTATATCTGCGTTTCGGCTTAACCCCCGCCGCTTTTGTGTATGCGGTCATATGCTCCTGCCTTATCGTTCTTGCCATGATTGATTATGACCATAAGATTATACCGGACAGGTTTAATATCATAATAGGTATAGGGGCATTGATTTTGGGCTTTATCACAAAGGATGTAACCTGGACGGAGCGGATCATCGGATTTTTTGCTGTCAGTCTGCCGCTGCTTATCATCGCCCTGATAACCGGCGGTGTCGGTGAAGGCGATGTCAAGTTAATAGCGGTATGCGGTCTTCTTCTCGGATGGAAGCTGATCCTGCTTACCATGCTTTTTGCCTCGGTATTTGCCGCGATATTCGGGATTGTGTTGATAGCAATAAAAAAGGCCAAAGGTAAAACCCAGCTACCCTTTGGCCCTTTTATCGCGTTTTCGGTTATTATTTGTATGCTGTACGGAGAAAATATTATAAATCTCTATATTTCGTTTTTAATGATTAATACTAATTTAAAATAAATATATAGAAATATCATAATAAGAAGATATACAACGGACTTGGATATTATCTATGTTTATAAAATAAAATAGTATAATTAACCTTTGAGCATCTTTTCTGCCGCTGCGGTAAGCCGCTCCGCCATTGCGGCAGCCTTGTCGTCATCTGCACCGGTAGCCGTGATATATGCCTTTATTTTGGGCTCGGTTCCTGACGGCCGGACGATAACACCGGCGTTGCACTCAAGACCGAAGGATAGTACATTCGATTTTGGAAGATCTATCCGATCGGTCTTTCCTGTCTGCACATCGGTCGACTGCGAATTCAGATAATCGGAAAACCCGATAACCTTTAATCCCGCGATTTCCTCCGGACGGTTATCTCGCAGCCCTTTCATGATTTTTTTCATTGTTTCCATGCCTTGAGCACCCTCGAACTCGGCGTTTATCACGATGTTTTTATATACTCCAAACGCTTGGTGCAGCTCATCCAATATCTGAACAAGATTTTTACCCTGCTCCTTATAATATGCGGTCATTTCGCAAACCAGCATGGAGGCAAGCACCCCATCCTTGTCCCGCACATGGGTGCCCGAAAGATAACCATAGCTTTCCTCGAACCCGAAAACATAGCTGTCTGCCCTGCCTTCACTTTCCAAACGGGTAATCTGCTCGCCGATATATTTAAATCCGGTCAGCACCTGGATAACCTCACAGCCGTATTTTTCGCCAATGCGTGCCGCCAGGTCCGAGGTGACGACGGTTTTTATGACAACAGGATTTTTCGGGAGGGTGCCGTCCGCACTTTTGCAGGATAATATATAATTCATAAGCAAACATCCAACCTCGTTGCCCGACATCAAACGGTAGTCTCCTTCATGGGCAACGGCTATCCCTACGCGGTCGCAATCCGGGTCGGTCGCAAGCAGTATATCGGGTTGAACCGATTTTGCCAGCTTAATCGCGCATTCAAACGCCTGCCGAATTTCCGGGTTGGGATAGGGCACGGTGGGGAACCGCCCGTCGGGCATCTCCTGCTCGGGCACAACGGCGACATTTTGTATCCCTATCCGCCGCAGGACTTCGCGCACAGGCACATTTCCGGCGCCGTTTAGCGGGGTATATACCACATCGAGAGGAACCCTTCGGCAGATACCCTTGTTTACCTGCTGTTCCTCCACCCTCTCATAAAATCTCTCAACCAACGAATTCGGGATTTCCGATATCAGCCCGTTATTCAGTGCCTGGTCAAATTCCGATATGGTCACTCCATTAAAACTATCCACATTTTTAATAAATCCGGTAACCTCTGCGGCATCATTATCTGTCATTTGGCAGCCGTCAGAGCCATAGCATTTGTATCCGTATATATTGACGGATTATGGCTGGCGGTCACCATGATGCCCGCTTGACAGCCCAGCTCGCGCACGGCAAAGGATAAAACCGGAGTGGGCTGAAGCCGGGTAAAAATATGCACCTTAATTCCGTTGCCGGCCAATACACGGGCAGCCTCCCGCGCAAACAGGTCGGATTTAATTCGTGAATCGAACGAAATGGCTACCGATGATGAATTATGATGTGATTTCAAATAATCGGCCAGCCCCTGTGTTGCTTTGCGAACAGTATATATATTCATTCGGTTATCCCCGGCTCCGATTATGCCGCGAAGCCCGCCGGTTCCGAATTCAAGCTCACGATAAAAGCGCTCAAAAATCTCCTCTTCATTTTCATTTATATTATTCAGCTCATCAATCAAATCCATATCCTCAAGGGCGTTTTGAATCCAGAGGTTGTATTTTTGCATTATTTTACCGTCCATCAGCCGAACCGCCTTTCTTCTTATTCAAAATAACAAGGGTATTATATCCTTTGGAAGCGATTAAATCAAGGTTTCAATTGTGCCGAGTATTTTGTGAAATAGTGATTGTCGTATGTTTTTCTGTATAATATTGTATAAATTCAGAGCATTTCAGCATTAATACCTTGTCATCATTTTAAATATATGCTAAGATAAATTACAGTTTCCGGTCATTTTTCCGGAGAATGATCTACCTAAACAAATATTTGTGGGGTGTCTATTTTGGTAACTGGTAATGCACCGCTCGGTGAGCTTCTTGTCGGAATAAATATCATCACCCAAGAACAGCTTAAAGAAGCACTAAAAGTACAAGCAGAGTCCCCCGGCAAGCCGATGGGCGATTTATTGCTGTCTTTGGGCTATATTACCGAAAAGCAACTAATGCAAGCGCTGGAATATCGATATAGAATCCCGTTATATGACCTGTCGTCATACGACCTCGACCCCGAAATGGCAAAATACATCAGCGCAGAAACCGCAAAGAAATATAATATAGCCGTCATAGCCAGGCAGGGCAATCAGCTGACTCTTGCAACCTCCGACCCTATGAATTTTCATGCCGTTGATGATGTAAAACTGGAGAGTAAGCTGGATGTAAAGACCATTTTAGCTACCCCATCCGACATAAAAGGCGCCATCGTCAGGCTGTATGAAATGACCCAGACCACCGAAGTGGTGGACGATATTAATAAAGAATATACCATTGACGATGTCGAGCTTTTAAGCAAAGAAATCAACGAAAATGTAGATAATGCTCCTGTTGTCAGGCTGGTTAACCTGATAATAAATCATGCAATAGGTTCGCGTTCCAGCGACATTCATATCGAACCTCTGGAGAAAACCGTAAGGGTACGGTTCAGAATTGACGGAGAGCTGTTTGAGCAGCTCACCATACCAAAATCAGCACATGCCGCCGTGGTTACACGATTAAAGATAATGGGCGATATGAATATTGCCGAAAAGCGTATCCCTCAGGACGGTCGTATCCAAACCACATTTAACGGAACATCGGTTGACCTGCGTGTTTCTGTTCTTCCTACCGTAAACGGCGAAAAGATAGTTATTCGTATACTCGGCGGGAGAGGGGTTGCCCTCGATCGCAAAAAGCTGGGCTTCAGTCAAAAAAACTCGGCAATGTTTGATGAAATATTAAAAAACCCCAACGGCATTATTCTGGTTTCCGGCCCGACAGGAAGCGGTAAATCCACAACATTGTATACCGCCTTAAACGAGTTAAACAAGCCGACCATCAATATTATAACCGTGGAAGACCCTGTCGAATACTATATGGCCGGCATTAATCAGGTACAGGTGAACAACAAGGCGGGGCTGTCCTTTGCCAACGGTCTTCGGTCTATTCTCAGACAGGACCCGGATATTATAATGATCGGCGAGATTCGTGATGGCGAAACTGCTGAAATAGCCGTCAGGGCATCCATCACAGGCCACCTTGTGTTATCCACAATACATACAAACGATTCCGCATCCACTGTATCCCGACTTGTGGATATGGGCATTGAGCCCTTCCTTGTGGCAGCTTCATTAGTAGGCGTTATATCACAGCGTCTTGTGCGAAGGATATGCGAAAAATGTAAAACCGGCCGAGATGCCGATCCTGTGGAAATGAAGCTTATGAATGTTGATGAGCCATGCAATATTTATGAAGGTAAGGGTTGTGAACATTGCAATAACACCGGTTACAAGGGGCGCATCGCAATTCATGAGGTTCTTGTCATGACCAAGGAATTGCGTGAGCTGGTGGATAAAAAAGCCTCGACAGAGGAGCTGCGGCAGGCGGCAATTAAGGGTGGTACCCTAACCCTCAGAGAAAGCTGCACCCAGCTTGTGCTTAACGGTACAACAACCATAGATGAATTAATCAAAGTAACCTATACAAGCGATTAGTCATAGAGGGAGAAATGAAAATGCCGAATATAATGGAAAACATAATTAAACTTGCGGTCGAAAGCAAGTGTTCAGATATCCATATTACCGTCGGGGTCCCCCCCATGGGGAGGCTTGACGGACAGCTTAATCCTTTTGAAGGATATGAAAGGCTGACCAACAATCAAACAAAAACACTTGCATACTCCATGGTAAATGACGAGCAGCTGAAAAGGCTGGAACAAACCGGTGAGGTTGACTTTTCTTATTCGTTACCCCAAATTGGGCGTTTCCGTGTAAATATTTTTAAACAGCGCGGCTCATTTTCCGTAGTGCTTCGTATTCTTTCAAACAAAATCCCCACAATTGATGATCTCGGTCTTCCTCCCATACTCAAAGAGCTTGCATTAAAGCCAAGAGGTTTGATACTTGTTACCGGCCCGACAGGAAGCGGTAAATCCACCACCCTTGCATCAATTATAGATTATGTAAACAATAACATAAAAGGGCATATCCTCACCCTTGAGGACCCGATAGAATATCTTCACAGGCATAACCGCTGCATTGTAAACCAGCGCGAAATCGGGGATGACAGCAAATCATTTGCTTCCGGACTTCGGGCTGCCCTTCGTGAAGACCCGGACGTTATACTTGTCGGTGAAATGCGCGACCTTGAGACCATTTCAATTGCCGTATCTGCCGCCGAAACAGGGCACCTTGTACTCTCAACGCTTCATACCGTAAACGCAGCCCAGACCGTTGACAGAATAATAGATATGTACCCAAGCAACCAGCAGCAGCAAATCAAGGTTCAGCTTGCCGGTGTTTTACAGGGTGTTATCTCTCAGCAACTGTTAAGGATACAAGGCGGACATGGGCGGGTTGCGGCATTTGAAATTCTGCTGTTCCCGGATAGCGTCAGAAATGTAGTCAGGGAAGGAAAAACCCAACAAATCCCCTCAATGATGCAGACGTCTTTCTCACATGGTATGATGACCATGGATTATTCTCTTGCACAGCTTGTTAAAAACGGGAAAATCATACTTCAGGACGCCATGCTTCATTGCACCGATTCTGAAATGCTGAAAAGATATTTGGCTTGATTTAGTTTGTAAATTATTATGAAGTAATTTAAAAAATTTTACGAGATTTTTAAAAATTATTACGAAGTAATTATTTTTCCTCTTGCATTTCATAAACAATCGTGTATAATAAGAACAGATGTTCCGAACAATTGTTTGTGAAAGAGGGATTTATCATGTTTATAAATGTTTTAAGTCTGGTTGCCATGATAGTTGCGTTTTTATATATGATGCTAAAGGCAAGATATGCGCGTACCCGCCGCTTGGCAATGGTTCCGCTTGCCTGTGCTGTTGTTGAGCTGTCCGTCACCGGGCTGCTTACCCCTTCATTGTTCCCCGCATTAACGGCAGTGCTTATAATACTTAAAGGGATAATTCTGTCGTGCTGCTTTTTCGCCATGCGGGCAGATAAAGCCATGTTCCGCCGTCGCGCCCGCCGTCTAGCATACCGCAGAGCTGCCGCAGCATCCGAATTTTCGGTAAATGCTTCGGTCACATCCGGGCGCTGCGCATAATATTACATAAGGGCGGATTCCATACCGCCCGTTCAACAATAACGATTGCATGAAAATGGTTTGGCATGATAACATATCGCGGATATGATAACATATCGCGGATATTTTTTCATTGTTCGGTTAAACGCCGGTGCAAATCATTCGGGAGGATATGGAATCCTCCCCTACGGCGCTAAATGAAATTTTATGCCTATAATCATAATATAAAAACCAATCTGTTTTGTGATAGAACCCCCTAAATTGTTTAATTATCCTCTACAATGTAGCGGCGCACCTGTGTGTGCGCCGCTTTTCAACAATCTACGCCGTTTATGTCGGCGTTCTCATACTAATTTAAAATAAATATATAGAAATATCATAATAAGAAGATATACAACGGACTTGGATATTATCTATGTTTATAAATTAAATTAGTATCATCATAAATACATAATTTTAGGGCTGACACATAAATCAGCCTCGAAAACCAGTAGGGGCGGATTCCATATCCGCCCGTTTTCGTCGGATTCCATACCGCCCGTTTTCGTCGGATTCCATATCCGCCCGTTCAACAATAACGATTGTGTGAAAATGGTTTGGCATGATAACATATCGCTGATATGACAACATATCGCGGATATGACAACATATCGCGGATATTGTTTCATTGTTCGGTTAAATGCCGGTGCAAATCATTCGGGAGGATATGGAATCCTCCCCTACATTGACAATCATTCGGGAGGATATGGAATCCTCCCCTACGCCGCTAAATGAAATTTTATGCCTATAATCATAATATAAAAACCAATTTGTTTTGTGATAGAACCCCTGAATTGTTTAATTATCCTCTACAATGTAGCGGCGCACCTGTGTGTGCGCCGCTTTTCAACAATTTACCCTGTTTATGCCGGTATCATCATAAATACATAATTTTAGGGCTGACACATAAATCAGCCTCGAAAACCAGTAGGGGCGGATTCCATATCCGCCCGTTTTCGTCGGATTCCATATCCGCCCGTTCAAATATAACGATTGCGTGAAAATGGTTTGGCATGATAACATATCGCGGATATGACAACATATCGCGGATATGATAACATATTGCGGATATTGTTTCATTGTTCGGTTAAACGCCGGTGCAAATCATTCGGGAGGATATGGAATCCTCCCCTACATTGACAATCATTCGGGAGGATATGGAATCCTCCCCTACGCCGCTAAATGAAATTTTATGCCTATAATCATAATATAAAAACCAATTTGTTTTGTGATAGAACCCCCTGAATTGTTTAATTATCCTCTACAACGTAGCGGCGCACCTGTGTGTGCGCCGCTTTTCAACAATCTACGCGTTTATGCCGGTATTATCTAAATAAATACATAATCTTAAGGCTGATATATATTTTTCATTGTGCGTCAACCACTTTACAAAACAATAACTGCGGAGCCCCAGGTCAGTCCCCCCCCGAAGGCTGCCATTGCAAGCTTATCTCCTTTTTTAATCTTTCCGCTTTTTATACTGATATCCAACGCAATCGGGATTGAAGATGCGGATGTATTTCCAAATTTTTCAAGAGTAACGATAAATTTATCCATATCCACATCAAATTTTCTTGCCGCTACGCTGATTATTCGTAGGTTTGCCTGATGAGGAACAAACCAGTCGATCTGTTCCGCCGTAATCCCTGCCTTGTCCATCGCCTTTTCTAAAGCGTAGGGCATTATTTTCACGGCATATTTAAAAATCTCTCCGCCGTTCATCCAGGTGGTATGCTTTTTGCCGTTTCGCTTTTCCTCGTCCTCAGGGGTGAAAAAACAGGCGGGGCAGGTCAGCTGCTTATCTCCGGTTCCGTCAGAACCCATTTGAATTGACAGTATTCCGCCCTCTTCAACCTCACTCAATACGAATGCGCCCGCTCCGTCGCCGAAAAGCACGCAGGTATTCCTGTCCTGCCAGTCGGTGATTTTGGATAGGGCATCGGCGGCGATAATGAGAGCGTTTTTGTAAAATCCGGTTTTTATATACTGCTCTGCCGCAGACATTGCATAAATCAGACCCGAGCAGGCGGCCGAAATATCAAAAGCGGTTGCATTAGCCGCCCCCAGATGCTTTTGCACAATACAGGCGGTTGACGGGAAAAACTGATCCGGGGTGACGGTGGATACTATTATCAAATCCAGCTCCTCCGGCTTGATGTTCGCATCCTCCAATGCCCGTTTCCCGGCTTTGGTTGCCAGATATGATGTAGGCATATCGTCGTCTGCAATTCTTCTCTCGGATATGCCCGTTCTCTCCCTAATCCATTGGTCACTGGTATCCACCATTTTTTCGAGATCAAAATTTGTGAGAATTTTTTCGGGTACATAGCTTGCTACCCCTACAATTCCGACTTTTTTATCCATTATAGCAAATCGTGTCCTTCCTCTGGGATTTTTGCTCCGCAAACTTCATGCCTTCCGAAAGAACCTTCATTTCCAGGGGCAAAAGGTCCTCTTTCCCCTTGGGCAGAAAATTCCTTACCGCCCGGGTCATGCTCTCGACCGACGGCAAATCCAATACCGCCATAAGCGCCCCGATCATCACCATGTTTGAAAACTTTACATTTCCGGCGTCCATGGCAATTTTGGTGGCGGGTATTTTTATAACATTGATATCATTGCGATACTCCCTGTCCTTGACCTGATAGCTGTCAACAATCATGGTTTTGCCGGGCTTAACCATGGGCTCAAATCTGTCGGCGGCGGGATGGCTCATGGCAATAAAGATATCGGGTTTGGAAACGATAGGGGAAGCAATATCGGAGTCCGAAATAATCACATGGCAGTTTGCAAATCCTCCCCGCATTTCAGGCCCGTATGATGGCAGCATGGAGGTTTTTTTGCCTTCTGTCATTCCGGCATATGCAAGAGTCCTTCCGGCGGCAACAATCCCCTGCCCGCCGAAGCCTGCAATTATAATATTCTCAGTCCGCATCATTTACCCCTCCAATCTTTTTAACCCCGAGAGGATAATACGGAACCATGTTTTCCTCTACCCATTTCAGAGCCTTTACCGGGGTCAGCTTGAGGTTGGTGGGGCAGGTTGACAGCACCTCTATCATGGAAAAGCCCTTCCCGTTTATCTGCCGTTCAAACGCTTTTTTTATAGCCTTGCCCGCATGTATGACGGCTTTCGGGTTGTGAACCGAAACCCTCTCGATATATCCTGCCCCGTCAATGGTGGCAAGAATTTCGGACATCCTTACCGGAAATCCCTCTTGCGGTCTTCTGCCGTACGGGGTGGTCAAGGTTACCTGCCCGCTGAGGGTTGTGGGGGCCATCTGTCCCCCGGTCATTCCGTAAATCGCGTTGTTTACAAAAATTACCGTGATATTTTCTCCTCTTGCTGCGGCGTGGATAATTTCAGCCGTGCCGATGGCGGCAAGATCCCAGTCCCCCTGATAGGTGAAAACAATCT